>NZ_RAWQ01000017.1:0-75701 GCF_003668965.1 Corallococcus sp. AB030 | reverse complement strand
GCCTTGTCCCAGGTGCTGCTGACGCTGCTGGGCGCCGCGGGGGAGAGTCTCGGGATGGAGAAGGGTTTGAAGGCCAACACAGCCAAGACGCGCACCTACTCGCTCTTCCGACAGGGCTGCATGTATTACCAAGCCATTCCCATGATGAAGGAGGAGCGACTGCTTCCGCTTGTCGAGCGCTTCGCCGAACTCCTCCATCAGCACCCTGTCTTCAAAGAAGCGCTCGGTTTCATATGAGGGGATGGCTCAGGTCTCCAGGGGCATTCCGACGCCCAGCGTGCACTTGAAGATTTCTCCCGTGTCCCGTCGCAGCGGAACATGGACACAGGCTTCTCTCCAGTCTCCTGGCCCTGGCTCTGTCTGTTCAATGACCGTGACGAACCGGAAGTGCCGGGGCTGGAGGCTCCCCTCCACCACGGTCCCGGTCCTCATCGCGCAGCCCGTGAGCAACCACGCCAGCACCAGGCATACCGCCCGCTTCGTCGCGTTCATGGTCTTCCCCCCGGAAGGCCACCGACGTCACTTCAAACCCCTCACAAAGCTCCATTGTCTCAGGGGGCGGGCTGTCCGCTGAGCTACGCGGAATCGGCATATAACAACCGCCCTGATGACCTCACGTCTCGCGCTCTTCGCGGCCCTGCTTCTGGGTTCCGTCCTCTTCGGCCTGTCGATGCTGGCGACGGCGCTCAGCGGCGGCGCCGCGCTCCCGGTGGCGCTGGTGCTGGGACTGGGCCTGCTGGTCCTCGTCATGGTCACCGTGCGGCGAGCGCCGGGCTGGCGGAGTCAAGACGCCTTCGCGCTCTCCGGCCAGGCCTGGAAGTGGCTGTCCCTGGCGGTGGCGCTGCTCTCGGGGGGCGGGGGCGTGGCCGTCGTCCTCGAGGAGTACGCACTGCCACTGCCGGGCGGCGAATGCCTGGGCTCGAACTGCGACCTGTCGTACTGGCTCACGTCGCTCGCGTTCGTGTCCTGCTTCTTCGGTGGATGGCTCTTGTCCGCGGCGCTGCTGGGCGCCTACGGACTGCTGCGAGCCATCTCTCCCAAAGCCGTGTGGGGCATCGCTGTTTCCGTGCCCGTCCTCACGTTCCTGGTCGTGCTGGCGGTGTTCGCATGAACAGGAGAGACCGAGCCGCCGAACGGCGTGCTCTACCGCCACCAGGGAATAGCCGTCTCTCGCCATAGGGCATCAAGCCGACCTTCACCGCCTGGAAGTTGGCTGAGCCAGGACAGCGCAAGTGGGTCGGCGGGGTGGTCTCTCAAGTGACACAACAGGAGTGGTAGATCCTCTTCGCGGACCGCTGGCATATGGAACTCGAAGCACCTACGGAAGTCATCGCCCCAGAGGCTGGCTTCGAGCATGACCCGCCGCGCAAGCTCCTCGCCAGCCTGTTGGATCATCCGCAGGAGCACTTGCTCCGCTTCGTCATAACCATTGTCGTCTTCCGCAGTCGGGTCCTTACTGCTCAGGTTTCCAACAGCGAAGAGGATGTGCTCCGGAAGTCGGAAGTGCCTCATCGCGACACGCCAGATTTGGGTATCGGCGCGCAGGAGACGCGCTGCCTGCTTGGCCTGGGCCGCGTTTCCGAAGCGAAGGATGGCTTCGACACAGGCTTCGACCCAGGCCGCTCCGCGCGGAAACCGCCGCAATCCGCTACCCGAAGGCAGTAGGAGGCTGGGGGGAGGACTCTCCAACAGGTCAATCAGTTCCTTGCAGACGAGAGGTCCCCCGACGCGGGCCAGGGCGACGACGGCCTCACTGGCGACGATGAAGTCATGCGACAGCAAGGCTCGGAAGACGGGGAGGTCGGCTTCGTCTCGAAGACGCTCACTGACGAGACAGACGGCTCCAGCCAGAACGGATTCTGATCTCTTGCACTCGATGAGTTCCACACGCCAGGGGAGTGCGTCCGACGGCTCCCCGATGAGCGCCAGCAGGCGCAGGGCAAGAGCCTGAAGGGCTTCGTTCTTGTTGTCCTGCATCGCTCTCGCCCACTCGATCAGTTCAGGGCGGCGGGGCGGATTCCGCTCCCAATCGTGCCAGTGCCTGTAGAGGGTATCGATGGCGTACGTCTGGGTCTTCTCGGGCGAGGACGGTGAGAGCAGTGGCAGGAAGGCCGCGAAGCCATCCAGGCGCATCAGGCAGTTGCTCCATCCGTGGTCGAAGCGGAATTGCTCCGCGTCGAATGCGTGGCCCGACGCTTCGTCCTTCACCTCTGGAGTGGTGTCTGGCTTCAGACGCCCATCGAGCATGGCCTGACACAACAGCCGGGCTGCGGCGGGGGCATGGGGTGTTCCTCGAAGAACCCGGGCGGACTGGTCCGCCTGACGCAGCCCCTGCGGGATCCGCTGGAACAGTTCCTCCACGAGCAGGTGGCCCTGGAGCAGCGCGATGGAGAACGGCGCCAGAGCCTCGTCATCGAGTCCGCTGAGAAGAAGATGTTGGTTCGACGGGGTGTAGAGTTCTCGCAGTCGCGAGAGAACAGGCTTCCGCTGCCGTTCTTCGGTGGCTTCATGATGGGGGCGGCCCCACCCCTCTGCCTCTGGATCCGCTCGCCGGGCTCGCTCTTCCCTGTCCACGGCAATCTGCGCTTCCATCTGGAGCGGCAGGGAATGTCGCGGAATCGCTTTCCAGAGTGTCTCGAAGGAGTCGTAGCTCGCCAGTGTCTCCACTGGGAGCACGGGCCGTCGGTAACGGCTCCCCCGTGCCTCTTCTTCGCGAAGCTCCCGCTCACGGTCGCCTTGGTAGTCCGTCAGGAACCGCCGGTGTTCTGCCGCTTGCTCGCTTTTGACTTGCGCCTGGGTCCGGACTTCGCTGTCCGCGTCGTTGACGTAGGCCGCCAGCAGGGACGCGTCATAAGTATGGCGGACGACGAAGCGGCGTTGTCGCTGTGTTCCCGTGGCAAGGATGGCGCGTGCGGACGCATCCGGGAGCGAGCCGGACCCCAACAGTGTCTCGGCCTGACTCGCATATGGACCTTCTAGCAGCTCGAAGACGGACCGGAGGTCGTCTTCCTGCTCCAACCGTGTTCGTAGGGCCCGCATGAGTTCGAAGCGGGCTTCATGGCCTTGTCTCCGGACGGAGTCTTCCCAGGGCGTCTCAGGTGCCGTCCATGGAGGTGCTCCATCAGGGGCCTGCCGTGACGTCGCGGAAGCGACCTCCTCTTCGGGGCCGAGCACCGAAAGGATCCACTCCACGGAAGCCCGATTGACAGCGTCGAGGGCCGCCAGTGCAAGGCAACGCTCGGATGCGTCGAGAGAGGTCAGTGAGACGATGACCTCCAACGGTTGGAGCTTTTCCCCCTGTCTTCGCAGTTGGGAGAGCGCCTCGAACCGAACAGCACGAAAGCTGTCCCGCAGGGCCTTGCGCAGAAGCCCCAGGTCAAGCCGCTTCCGGATGCTGCCCAACGCGAGGAGAGCCCTCCAACGGGCCGGGCCGCATGCGTCGTCGAAGAACTCCGCGTAGAGCGGTTCTAAGCGCTCGCTGCGATGCGAATCATCCCCCATGAGCCCGCTGGCCCAGAGGAGGTCCCACTGTCGCAAGAGTTGCCCGGACGTGACGTTGCGGAGCCTGCGCGCGAAACTGAGCGTGACAACCCAACTTTCCTCGTCGTAGTGCCCCTTCTCGAGGTGGTTGATGGCCACGCGCAGCAGAGCTTCCTTCTTCAGGTTCTGGTTGTCTTGTGCCAGCACCGTGGTGAGCACTGGCGCCACGGCATCCAGGGAACACCGGGACAGGACGTCCAGGCGTTCAAGGTGTCGGCTAGGAGGCACCTTCTGTACCCAGATCGAGGCCGCGCGATCCGCATATACCGCCTGGGCATCGTCGGTCCCGTCGAATAACGGTTCCAGGTCCAAGGCCCAGGGCCCGGGGGGGCGCTCGCGCAGGTCTTGCCCGCCAATTCGTACGAGCACCGCCAGGGGCAACGAAGGCTTCACGCGCGAAGCCAGTTCATGCGCCAGGGAAATGGCAGCATATAGCGCGGAATCCTCGCCGCTCCGGATGGAGTAGCCTTTAGAGGTCTCCTGAAGCGCTAGAGGAGCACCCCGCAGGTACTTCCCGACGGCGGGCACGCAGGCATCCAGCAGGGTGTCCCAGTGCGCACGAAGGGGTTCGGCCCATCGTTCGAGCATGAGCCAGAGTTCGCGCGGGTCCCCCAGGCCCCCAGGGAGTGCTGAGTTCCATGCCGAGAGTGGTTGGTAGCTCTGAAACCGCAAGCGCCGGACGACGACCTCCACCGCCACTTCGGCGGTGACGCTGGAGGGGCCATTCGCAAGGAGCAGGCGGGTTGCGAGCGCCAGGGATGAGAACGCGCGGGGACGGTTGTCCAGGAGCCCTTGGACGAGCTGGGTCCTGCGCGTGGGATCCTTGAGAAGTGCCCCGTAGTGGAACGTGACGGCGTCCACTCCTGGTTCACCAATGGAAGGCAGCAATTGAGAGAGCGCATTGGGATCGCCCACTAGATGGAGGGCCGCGCAGAGCTCCGCGAGGCTCTTGTGGGAGAACTGATACTGGTCCGGCCCGACGCGTTGGATGAGATCGCTGTTCTCCAGCACGTCGTGTATGGCATCTACGAGTGCTCGGTCCGTGCTCGTGTCTAGGTGGTGGAGATCATCCGGGTTTAGCAGCGTTGCTCCGCGACGAAGCATCGACCATGCCGCCGCGCCCAGGACCTGAAGCCCCGAAGGGGCGCCGACCCGACGGCGCACGGATCTGGAGATACGACCCGTTTCTTCCGCGCGCTCAAGCAGCACGAGGATGCTCTTGCGAAGCACCGACGGGACGTCCAGATCCGAGCCCAGTGCCTCCTCGGGGAGTATCGATAACAGAGAGACGCCCAGGGGGCTCGAGCAGAAGTCCGAGATCATCCGTCGACGCCGGTCACCCCCGTGCTGGAGCGGGGCCTGGAACGAGAAGTCGTCCCGGTCCCGCAGCGCCGCCCAGTGCCCTGGCTTGCCCTCCATCTTGAACAGGGCTTCCTGGAGTGACCCGGGCAAGGGGGCCACACGGACATGGGGGACACCGGGTGGCTCGTTGGGAAGGGGCCGCGCGCCCAGGAGCGTGGGCCCTTGCCACTGGGCGATGAGGTCGCGGACGTGATGCCGCTCGGATGCGGTGACTTCGTCGAGTCCGTCCACGATGAGCCACACTCCTCCCCGAAGCGCGGGCTGCCGCGCCAGTTCGACGAGTTGATGGCACATCTCCAAGGACAGCGACGCGGGGTGGGCGTCGTGGAGCGCCCACCCGAGGGACAGACCTCTCCGAACGAGGTTGCGTGCGTCCACCCTCACCGCGGCGCCGAGAAAGGGCGTCTCGTTCAATAGGTGCGCATATAGGCGACGCGTCACCAGGGTCTTGCCACTGCCCGGTCCCCCTTCGATGAGCGCGGGATGTCGCTCTCCCATCAACCAACGGTGCCGTGTCTCTCTCAGCAGATCCTCTTCCTCTAGTTCCTGCCCCGGACCGGGGGCGAGCCCTGGCTGGACCGGAATGAGAGGCAACGCCAGTGTCTCAGATATCTGGCGCGTGGTGCCGTTCCAACAGGTCACCTGGCGCGAAGCCTCTCGCAGCCGTCCTACAAGAAGGGTTTGCGTCGCCGCTGGCGTCTCGACTCCAAGCCTGATCATCAGGTCGAGCACGCCCTGGAATGGCTGGATCCGCCACCACCGCGTCACGAGGTCCGAGCGGGGCGCATGCTTCTCCGCCGGGAAGAGTCGCTCGTGGAGCGACCAGGCCTCCCGCCATTGGGACGCGGGGACCAGAAGCCTTCCCTTGGGAAACCGTCCGAAGAAGCGGCGGACCTTGTCCTCCAACCCATCGACGGCAACCGCGAGTCCCTCCGAGTCCAGCGCACCGGTTGCCCCGAAACAGGGAACCTCCCCATGAGCTGTCCAGGGGTCGTGAGTCAGTCGTTGGATGGCCTGGGGCCATTGTTCCAGCAGTGCCCTAAGGAAGAGGGCAGCCATCTTCGACGAGCCTGGCGCTGGTCGTTCAAAGCTCCAGCAAGGGTGCTCTACCCCCAGGAATCGTCGGACGAGCGCTGCAGTGGCCAGGACCGTGGGGTCCTGGGTGGATGGTGCGGCCCCTGCTTGCGCATGGAACACCCGCGAAGGCACGTCGTTCAGGAGTGGGATGACCACGCGGGGACGCGCCAGCTTCGCTCGGAATGATCCGAAATCGACCTCTCGCTCAAATGAGTAGGGAGCCCGGGTGCGGTTGACCTTGGGATGAAGCGCCACACTCAAGCACTCCGCAGCTTCGAGGCAGCTCGCGGCCAGAAGCGGCGTTCCCAGCTCTTTCTTCGTTAGCTCGTCGTCTTCCAGAGCGCCCCACACGACGTGGAGTCCTCGCTCAGCGTCGGCGAAAGGCCATTGGCCCTGACTGCGGAGTGCCTCCGCGACCTGGGGAAGCGCCTGGGCGAGCGCGGTGCGCGAGGAGGCGGATCTGGGCACCCGTCCATCCCCCTGGAGAATCTGGCGCGCGAGTTCCTCTCCGGAGAGCGTCGTCATTTCGAAATCTCATGGGGAAGGCTGACGAACAGCCTGAGTCGCGCCATCGGGTCAATCAATCCCTCCGCACGCAATCGTTCTCTCAGAGCCTCTAGCGAGCCCAGCCGGGCGAGCACCGTCCGCCGGGAACGCTCGATGACCTGGACCCGCCAGGTGCTCGACTGTTCCTTGGCCTCCCACCTCAACTCAATGTGGTCGCCCGGTTGATGACCTTCGGGGAGTGCGATCTGGAGGTTCCACTGGCCATGCTCGTCCTCGAAGAGATCCACGGCGAGCCCCTCGAATGACTCCTTGGAGCCCACAGGTGGGGATGCTGCGGCCGCGTCCTGGAGCCGCCGCACCATCACGGAGTCCGATACTTCCTCCTCCTGCGGACCGGGGCCTGTGTGAAGGGCCTGAAGCCGTTCCAGCAGCCGACGCTGGCGCAGGGATGCCATCGAGGGGCGCACAGGCGGGAGCACTTCCGACGCCAGCTCACCCGGCGCTTGCCTGACGGTATCCCATAGGGAGCGGATGCTGGCGGTGTCCGGCATCGTCATGAGCCGTCGCTCGGCGAACCGTCCCAACTCGACGGTGCGTGCGGGGGCGAGACTGACCGCGGCTTCCGCAAGGCGTGCCAGTTCCTGGGCTTCCAGAATCCGGCCCCTTGCTTCGGCGACGGTCACCGCGTCATCAATTCCGAGGAGCGCGTCGAGCAACTCACCGAAAGGGTCATCGTCATCGGAGAGTTGTTCGTCGAGTCGGGAGAGCATGTCCTCGGGTGCGTCCGATTCCGCAGCGGAGGCGATCTGCTCCGTGGCCTTCAGCAGGGATTCCGTCGATGGGACGGCCATTCCAGCGGCCCGGGCCTGGTCCAGCCGGGCCCGGAGCACCAACACCCGGTAGTTACATCCAGCGGACAGGCTTTCCGCGGCGTGCTGTCGGGTCAGTGTCGTCAGCTCTTCCAGGGCGTTGTTGATCCACGGGTGAAGCGGCGTCATTCCGGCTCCTCGTCTTGCTCTGGTGCTGCTGCCAGAAGGGAGGTCTTGTCTCGCCAGAGGCGGACTGCCTTCTTCACGAACTCATCGGGATGCCTGTTCTCACAAGGGGACAGGGTCGCCCGATACGCGGTGACAACCCTTGGCGGTCGAGAGTCTGACTGCCCGTCGGTGAAGATGACGAGGACCCCATTGGCGCCAACGGCAGCGCACCGTCCGCTCACTGCCTCTACTCGGCGGATTTGATCCAGGCACCGGGCATCGCGTAGGGCGCCTTGATACGCAGGGGCGTAGTAGGTGTCGTGATCGGCAGCGAGCAGTGCCCTGCATTCAGGCGATATGGCCCCTCTGTGCTCATTACCTCGTTGGACCCGAGCCCATAGCGTGCAGCCTGCCTGGACGGCGCGTGCTTCCGGATGAAAAGGGAGCCCTGGGACGATGAGGTCCCACCGCTCAGAGCGACGATAGAGGTGCTTGAGCACGTGCTTCTGTTGAGGCCATCCTCGCCTCAATGAGAGGACAGCCTGGGAGACCTGCCTCATGGGATGTCCTCCAAATCTTCAGCCTGCACGCTGATGGCATGGCGGAGCTTCTGGTAGGCGCGTTGGATGATCTTCCCAACGCGCTCGTAAGCCCTTGGGGCGGGGGTTCCAGGGAACAGCAACTGCGCGATGGCCTCCCGGTCGAGTGCTTCCTCGGGACGCGGTGGGGGTGGGGGCGGAGACTGCTTCACCAGGGATTGCCAGTCCTCTTCAGGGAGCCGGTTTGGAGCGTGAAGGAGGAGCAGGGCGGCCCGTTCCTCGAATCGGAACATCGCCAATGCGTGGTGGATGCTCTGGACTTGCTGCTCGAATTCGATGCGTTGATGCGCGGAGGGGACAGGCTGTGCGTGGGTCCGTGTGACCAGGTCGCGGACCACGCCAGGGTCCTGGAGATCTGGCTGGCGGCGGTGCTTCCGAAGCTTGTCGCGAAGATTGTTCCGGAAGACCGTCAGAGCGAACGCTCGGGGATGCCGGACGTCTGCTCCCAATCGACGGTCTCCTAACAGCAGTGCTTCCAAGACTTCGTCACGAGCAGCTTCCACCGACTCGCGTCCAAGGACATGCACGACGGGCCCGGGGGCGACAAGCCAGCGCTCCATCCAGGAAAGGGCTTGAGCAAGCGCGCGCGCGTCCCCTTGAGCACGCCAACGCTCTATCGCCTGTACGACGCCCTGCTCATCCATGGCGTGCTCCACCGAGAGTCTTCAACCCGTATCTTCCTCCGATGCTCTACTGACGCTAGACCTTGTTTCCGGCGGACAGGGGCCTTCACGGGGCGCAGTGCTTGGCTGCATTCCGCAGGTCAGAAGGCTGGATGGGCCTCATCAGGGCCTGATGCGCAGCCCGCCGCGACGCACTGGGCAATCGTCAAGGGAGTGCCCCCTGGCCGCCGGTCCGCAGGGGCTCTTGATCCGCGATGGTGATGAACCGGACATGCCGAGGCTGGAGGCGGCCCCTCCACCACCATGCCTTCCCCCCGGAAGGACACCGCTGTCTCCTCAGAAGCCCTTCAGCGCTCCACCGTCGCAGGCAATGGACTGGCCACTGATATACGCGGCCGGCTCCGACGCCAGGAACGTCACCAGCGCCGCGAACTCCTCCGGCCTGCCCAGCCGCCTCGCGGGGATGTTCGGCGCCACCTTCTCGTCGGACAGGCCCAGGTCCTTCATCCGGTCCGTCGCGTGGTAGCCCGGCAGCGCCGCGTTCACCGTGATGCCATACGGCCCCACTTCATTGCTCAGGCTCTTCACCAGCCCCAGCAACCCCGCGCGCAGGCCATTGGACACCGTGAGGTTGTTCATCGCCTCGCGCGCCGCCGTGGACGTCACCAGCACGATGCGGCCCCAGCCCTGCGCCTTCATGCCCGGCAGCGCTTCCTGAATCGCATCCACCGTGGCCAGCCACAGGCTCTGGAACCCTGTCTGCCATTGCTCCACCGTGATGGACTCGAAGCCTCCGGACGGCGGGCCTCCCGCGTTCACCACCAGCACGTCCAGGCCGCCCAGCTTCTCGGTCACCTCGCGCACCAGCCCGCGCGCGGCCCCCGGCTGAGTCAAATCACACGGCACCGCCAGCGCGGCGCCCAGCTCCTTCGCTGCCTTCTGGAGCTTCTCCCCGCCTCGCGAGGACACCGCCACCGTCGCGCGCTCCTTCACCAGCGTGTCCGCGATGGCGCGCCCCAGCCCCGACGACGCGCCCGTCACCAGCGCCCGCCTACCCTTCAAGCCGAAATCCATCCGCGTGCTCCTCCATGAAAGGGGTCAGCCGGCCGCGAATCAGCTTCGCCGCCAGGTCCAGGTCCACGTCCTCCGGCCGCTTCAGCTCCCGCGCCAGCTCCGACACGATGCCGCCCGCGATTGCGCCCACGCCGTACGCCAGCCGGTAGGGCACGCGGCTGAAGCTCACCAGCGAGTAGCGGCTGACGAACTCGCCCGGAAAGGCGTTGAGCAGCACCTTCTCCACGCCCTTCTCCAACAGGAAGCGCGGATCCGCCGTGCTGTCGCGCATCTCGATGAAGTTCTCCACCGCCATGTCCGCGATGGCGTCCGCGTTCGTCTTGCGCAGCCGCTCGAACGCGTCGAACGCGGCCGCCCAGTCCGTCTGCTGCTCCAGCAGCGAGTCCAGCACCACGCAGTCCTCGAAGCCGCAGTTCATCCCCTGTCCGTAGAAGGGGACCATCGCGTGCGCCGCGTCACCCAGCAGCAGCGTGCTTCCTCCCACGCGCCACGGCGCGCACTTCACCGTCACCATCTGTCCGGTGGGCCGGGAGAAGAACTCCTCCACCAGCCCCGGAATCAGCGCCTTCGCGTCCGGGAACTGCTCCTGGAAGAACGCCTCCAGCGCGGCGGGCGTGTGGAGTGACGCGAAGCTCACCGGCCCCTCCCACGGCAGGAACAGCGTGCACGTGAAGCTGCCGTCTTCATTCGGCAGCGCGATGAGCATGTACGTGCCGCGCGGCCAGATGTGCAGCGCGTGCTTCTCCATCTGGAAGCGCCCGCCCTCGCCCGGCGGAATCGTCAGCTCCTTGTAGCCATGCCCCAGCGTCTGCGAGTCCGCCTGGGAACCCGCCTGCGATTGCAGCGCCTGCCGCACCGCTGAACCCGAGCCGTCCGTGCCGAACACCACCGCGTCGCGGACCTCCCGCGTCGAGCCCGTGGCCTCATCCAGCACCGTGAGCGCCCCCGCCGCCGGATCCGCCTGCGTCACCCGCTGCCGGAAGCGGATGGACACGCGCCCCGTGGCCTCCGCCTGCGTCATCAGGAACTTGTTCAGCCAGCCGCGTGACAGGGAGTTGATGTGCTGCGAGTCATCCTTCCCATACGGCTGGAAGGCCAGCTCGCCCTTCACCGGGTGGATGACGCGCCCGCGCATGGGGATGGCGTGCTTCAGCGCCTCCTCCTCCAGGCCCACCTGCCGCAAGGCGTGCAGTCCGCGCGTGGAGATGGCCAGGTTGATGGAGCGCCCCGCGTCCAGCGTCTCGCGGCGCATGTCCGCCCGGCGCTCCAGCACCTCCACCGTGTGGCCCCGGCGGGCCAGGTACAGCGAGAGCAGCGAACCCACCAGGCCCGCTCCCACCACCGTCAGCTTCGACTCATTCGAGGGCATGGGCCTCCAGCGCCTTCACGAAGCGGAAGACGTCCAGGTACGTGTTGTAGAGGGGCGCGGGCGCGGCGCGGATGATGTCCGGCTCGCGGAAGTCGCAGATGATGCCGGCCGCGGACAGCCGCTGGAGCAGCCGCTTCGGCTCGCCCTTGAAGCGCAGGGACAGCTGCGCTCCGCGCTGCTTCAAATCTCGCGGCGTGGTGATGGTGACGTAGCCCGCGGGCAGCCGGTCCAGCAGGAACTCCAGGTAGCCCGTCATCTGGTCGCTCTTCGCGCGCAGGGCCGCCATCGTCGCCCTGTCGAACAACTCCAGCGACGAGCGCAGCGCCGCCAGCTGGAAGATGGGCGGGTTGGACAGCTGCCACCCCTCCGCGCCCGGCAGCGGGTCGAACGTGGGGCCCATCTCGAAGCGCGTGGCCTTGTTGTGCCCCCACCAGCCCTCGAAGCGCGGCAGCTCCGGTGAATGCGCGTGCCGCTCGTGCACGAACACGCCGCCCAGGCTGCCCGGTCCGCCGTTGAGGTACTTGTACGAACACCACACCGCGAAGTCCGGCCCGTCGTCGTGCAGCGACAGCTTCAGGTTGCCCGCCCCGTGCGCCAGGTCGAAGCCCACCTTGCAGCCCTGCGCGTGCGCCACGCGCGTAATCTCGCGCAGGTCGAACGCCTGCCCGGTGAGGTAGTTCACGCTGCCCAGCATGACCAGCGCGAGCTCCTTCCCGTGCCGCTCGATGGCCTCCAGGATGTCCTCGGAGCGCAGCGTGTCCTCGCCCTCGCGGGGCATCAGCCGGACGATGGCCTCCTTCGGGTCGTAGCCGTGGAAGCGCGCCTGAGACGCCACCGCGTATTGGTCCGACGGGAAGGCGCCGCCTTCAATCAGGATCTTGAAGCGCTCACGCGTGGGCCGGTAGAACGACACCATCATCAGGTGCAGGTTCACCGACAGGGTGTTCATCACCACGACTTCCATGGGCTGCGCGCCCACCACCCGCGCCACCATGTCGGTGAGCTGTTCGTGGTAGGGCAGCCACGGGTGGCGGCCGTGCACGTGGCCCTCCACGCCCAGCCGCTCCCAGTCCTCCATCTCCATCTGCACGTACTTGCGCGCCTTGCGCGGCTGCAGCCCCAGCGAATTGCCCGCCAGGTAGATGGCCGGCGCGCCAGACGCGGCCGGAGGGAAGAGGAACTCGTCGCGCAGGGGCCTCAGCGGATCCGCTGCGTCCAGGCCGTAGGCGAACACATCGGTGTTCTCGTAGACAGGGGCCGTCATGGTGCGAAGTCCTCGTGCGAGCGCCCCAGCCACTCCAGGGCATTTCGGGACAGCAGTTGCTCGCGCACGGAAGGCGCCAGGTCCGTCAGCGACTCGATGAGCGTGCCGGGCCGCTCCTCGCCCAGCGGGAAGGGATAGTCACTGCCCAGCGCCACCTTGTCCGCGCCGAACAGCTTCACGATGCCGCGCAACGTCTCCGCGTCGTGCACCAGCGAGTCCACCCAGAACCGGCCCAGGTAGTCGCGCGGCGCGACCTTGTTGTCCACCGCGACCAGGTCCGGGCGAACTTCGAAGCCGTGCTGGATGCGGCCCAGCGTGCCGGGGAACGCGCCACCGCCGTGCGCGAACGCCAGCCGCAGCTTCGGCAGCCGCTCCATCACCCCGCCGAAGATGAGCGAGCAGATGGCCAGCGACACCTCCGCCGGCATCCCCACCAGCCACGGCAGCCAGTACTTCGCCATCTTCGCCTCACCCATCATGTCCCACGGGTGCACGAAGACGGCCGCGCCCAGGTCGCTCGCCGCCTGGAAGAAGGGGAAGAGGGCCGGGTCGGACAGGTTCAGGTCATTGACGTGGCTGCCAATCTGCACGCCCGCGAACCCCAGCGTGCGCACGCAGCGCTCCAATTCCTTGACCGCCAGGTCGGTGGATTGGAGCGGCACCGTGCCCAGGCCCACGAAGCGCTTCGGCGCTGTCGCCACCGCGCCGGCCAGGTGGTCGTTGAGGAAGCGCGCCACCTCCAGGCCGTCCTGCGGCTTCGCCCAATAGCTGAACAGCACCGGCACCGTGGACAGGACCTGCACCTGGACGCCGTGCGCGTCGCATTCCACGACGCGCTGCTTCGGGTCCCAGCAGTTGCTTTCAATCTCGCGGAAGAACTTCCCGTCGTCCCGCATCATCCGCGCGCGGCAGGGCGCGTGGTGGTCCAGCGCGATGAAGCCGCCGTAGCCGAAGCGCTCGGCGAAGCGGGGCAGCTCCGGGGGGAGGAGGTGCGTGTGGATGTCGACCTTCACTTGGGCGCACCACCCCGCGCCACCTTCGTGCCGCACTGCTTGCACGTGCAGTTCTCGGGGTTGCCGTAGAAGTGCTCGAACACCGGCGGCAGCTGCGTCACCAGGTTGGTGACGTGCAGCGACTCCTCATAGAGCTTCTCGCCGCACTTCGGGCACAGCCACAGGAACGAATCCAGCTCCTGCGGCTGGCGGCGGCGCTCCAGCACCAGGCCGATGGTGCCCGCGGGCCGCTGCGGCGAGTGCGGCACCTTGGGCGGCAGCAGGAAGATTTCCCCCTCGCGGATGGGGACGTCCTGCACCTGGCCGTCGTCGATGACGCGCAGGGTGATGTCGCCCTCCAGTTGGTAGAAGAACTCCTCGCCCTCGTTGACGTGGAAGTCCGTGCGCGAGTTGGGCCCGCCCACCACCGTGACCATGAAGTCCCGGTCCTCCCACACCTGCTGGTTGCCCACGGGCGGCTTGAGCAGGGGGCGGTGCTCGTCGATCCACTTCTTGAAGTTGATGGGGGTCAGTCGGCCCATGTCACTCGTCTCCAATGGTGGCGATGCACTTGAGTTCAATCGCGATGGGCGTGGGCAGCGCGTTGATTTCCAGCGTGGTGCGGCACGGCGGGTTGTCCTTGAAGTACTCCGCCCACAGCCGGTTGTACGTGGGGAAGTCCCGCTTCATGTCCGTGAGGTACACCGTCACGTCCACCAGCCGCTCCCACGACGAGCCCGCGTCCTCCAGGATGTAGCGCACGTTGCGGAACACGGAGTGGCACTGCGTCTCGATGTCGTACGAGACGATGTTCCCCGCCGCGTCCAGCTCCACGCCCGGAATGGCCTTGCTGCCGCGCTCGCGCGGGCCCACGCCGGAGAGGAACAAGAGATTCCCCACACGGCGCGCATGGGGATAGAGCCCCACCGGCTCCGGGGCCTTCTTCGAATCGATCCGCTCGCCAGCGCTCACGTGTGGCTCTCCCCGCTCAAAGCTTGATGCAGACGTTCTTGGGCTCGGTGAAGAAGCGCAGCGCGTCCCAGCCGCCCTCGCGCCCCACGCCGGATTCCTTCACTCCACCAAACGGCGTGCGCAGGTCGCGCAGCATCCAGGTGTTCACCCAGACGATGCCGCTGTGCAGCCGGGACGCGAACCGGTGCGCGCGCGCCAGGTCCTTCGTCCACACGCTGCCCGCCAGCCCGTAGCGCGTGGAGTTGGCCCACGACAGCACCTCCTCCTCGTCGTCGAAGGGCATGATGGTCGCCACCGGACCGAAGATCTCCTCCTGGTTCGTGCGGCACGTGGGGGCGAGGCCCTCCACCAGCGTGGGCTCGATGAACCAGCCGTTCGCGCAGCGGCCGGGCACGTTCGCGCGCTGGCCGCCGGTGAGGATGTTGCCGCCCTCCTGCTTCGCGAGCGTGATGTAGCCCATCACCTTCTCGAAGTGCTCGCGCGACACGAGCGCGCCCTGGTCCGTGCCGTCCACCAGCGGGTCGCCCACCTTGAGGGCCTTCGTGCGCGCGACCAGCGCTTCCTTGAAGCGCGGATACAGCGAGCGCTGCACGAAGATGCGCGGGCCGCACAGGCAGATCTGCCCCTGGTTCGCGAACGACGAGCGCAGCGTGGTGGCCAGCGCGTCGTCGAAGTCGCAGTCCGCGAAGATGACGTTGGGGTTCTTCCCGCCCATCTCCAGGGACAGCTTCTTGAACGCGGGCGCGGCCACGCGAGCAATCTCCGCGCCCGTGCGCGTGCTGCCGGTGAAGGAGATGGCGCTCACCTCCGGGTGGCGCGTGAGGGGCCCACCGACGTGAGGCCCCAGGCCGTGCACCAGGTTGAGCACGCCCGGTGGCAGCCCCGCGTCGCGGCACACCTGCGACAGGAGGAAGGCCGTCATCGGCGTCACCTCCGACGGCTTGGCCACCACGCAGTTGCCCGCCGCCAGCGCGGGGGCAATCTTCCACGTGAGCAGGTACAGCGGCAGGTTCCACGGCGAGATGCAGCCCACCACGCCCAGCGGCGAGCGCAGCGTGTAGTTGAGCGCCACGCCGTCCATGGGGTGCGCTTCACTGGAGAACTGCGTCGCCGCGTCCGCGAAGAACTCGAAGTTGAGCACGCTGCGCGGGATGTCCACCGTGCGAGCCACCGCCAGCGGCTTGCCCGTGTCGATGGACTCCGCGCGCGCGAAGGCGTCCAGGCGCTCGTGGATGAGGCCGGCGATGCGGCGCAGGTACCGCGAGCGCTCCATCGCCGGCAGGGCGGCCCACGCGGGGAAGGCCCGGCCCGCGGCCTCCACGGCGGACTGCACGTCCACCTCGCGCGAGTCCGGCACGTGCGCGTAGAGCTGGCCCGTCGCGGGCTCCGGCTTGTCCAGCCACTGGCCGCCCGCCGCGGGCACCAGCTCGCCACCGATGTAGTTGAGGACCTTTTCCACGGGCGCGCCCTCCAAGGAGACGCGGCAATGTATGTCGCGGCCGTCCGCGGCCTCCAGGATTCCGAACAGTCGGCGTCGGATGGCGCTCGCTTGCGCGGCCGTCTGGCTCCCAGCGTCTCCGGGACCCGCTCCACAGGTGAATCCTTGGTGGAATTGCGGGCCGGGCATGGAAAAGATTCGCGCATGACCTCGACTGTGGATGTAGCGGCCCTGGCAGGAATCCTGGACGCGGCGCGGCGCGAGCGGCGAGAGATACCGCCCCTGTCGCACGCGCACCCGACCCTGACCGTGCCGGACGGTTACGCGGTGCAGGCGGAGGGCATCCGGCTGCGCGAGGCCCAGGGTGAGCGGGTGGTGGGCCTGAAGATGGGCTTCACGTCGGAGGCGAAGCGCCAGCAGATGAACCTGGGCTCGCCCATCTTCGGCGTGCTCACGGACCGGATGCGCGTGCAGCCCGGCGGCGTGGTGCGCGTGGGCGCGGGCATCCACCCGCGCATCGAACCGGAGATCGCCTTCCGCACGTCGAAGGAACTCAAGGGCACCGTGACGCGCGATGAAGTGCTGGACGCGTGCGACGCGGTCTTCGCGGCGATGGAGGTGCTGGACTCGCGCTTCGTGGGCTTCAAGTACTTCAGCCTGCCGGACGTGGTGGCGGACAACGCGTCGTCATCGCTGTTCGTGCCGGGCACCCTGGAGCGCGCCCCGCGCGAACTGGACCTGACGAAGCTCCAGATGCGCATGGAGGTGAACGGCATGGTGGAGGGCGAGGCGCGCTCGGACGCCATCTCTGGCGACCCGGTGGTGTCCCTCATCCAGCTGTGCGCGCTGCTCGCGGAGCGCGGTCAGGTGCTGCCCGCGGGAAGCCTGGTGCTGTCCGGCGCGGCCACCGCAGCCTACCTGATGAAGCCCGGCGACCACGTGCGGCTGACCGTGGACGGGCTGGGCACGGTGGAAGTGACGGCGGCGCCATAGTCCGGCGACGCCTCAGTACAGCAGGCCGTTCTTCGGCTGGAGCGGCGGCGGCAGCTCGGATTCGCCCAGCATCTGCCGCAGGTTGATCTCGATGGTGCGGCACAGCGCCGTCATGGGCGTGTCGCTGACGCCGTCCTCGAAGGGGTTCTCCACGTCGCGGCCCACCGCGTCCAGGGCGATGAAGAGGAACGCGATGATGGCGGTGATGAGCGGCGTGAGCACGCCCAGGTCCGCGACGACGCCCAGGGGCAGCATGGTGAGGTAGGCGCGCACCATGGCGTGCGGAAGGATGTCGTACTGGCGGGGCAGGGGCGTGTTCTTGATGCGCTCGCACGCGCCCAGGGAGTTGGTGAGCTCCGTGAGCGTCGCGTCCATCGCCACGCGCAGGTAGACCTTCTCCGGGTGCTCGATGTCGCTGTACACGCGGCGCATGCGCGTGCTCATCCACAGCAGGATGGCGGCGGGCACGTTCTGCTCCACGCGCAGCGCCTCCAGCACGGACGGCCGGAAGTACGGGGTGATGTCCGGGAAGGGGTCCTGCCGCCGCAGGTGGCAGCGCAGCGCGTTCACGAAGCCAATCTGCGCGTAGACCAGCTCGCGCGCGTCCTCGGTGATGCCCTCGAACATGCCGGTGATGATGCCCCGGGGGGACTCCACGGCCGGATGGACGAACGTGGCCAGGTTCGCGCGCGGGATGCTGGGACCGCGCAGGTCGCGCGCCTGCCCGAACTGGTCCCGCACCGCGCCGTCACCCACCTTGGACCAGGCGGGCGCCAGCGCGGGCCCCTCCGGCTGCACGGCCACCTGGACCAGGCGCGACGCGGCGGAGGGTGTCTCCGGCGTCCCGTCACTGCGCTGGGCGCGAGGGGCGGGCAGGAAGCTGATCACCTGCCGGGCCAGCGTCCGCGACGCGTTCACCAGCCCGCCCCAGATGGTGCGCGCTTCCCACCAACGCTCGTAGGCGGAGTTGTTGCGGAAGCCGAGCAGCACGCCCAGTGCCGCGGCCAGCAGCGTCACCGGCAACGCAGGCACCGACAGCCACCTGGCGTCCAGCACCTCGTAGCCCAGGGAGATGGCCAGCGCGATGGCGATGTGGACGACGACGGGGCGCCCCGTGTAGCGGAGGATGATCCGCCAGGACAGCATCCGACCGACGATCATCTCCCGGGGCTCCTCTTCGCGGGGCGTGCTGCGTGAGGAGCTGGATGTAGTGATGCCCCCGAGGCGCGGCAATGCGCCGCGTCACCTTCGCGCCCCCCGTCCGGCCGCAAGTCCCCTCCGCACGCCCGGAGAGCGTGCGGAAGCGGACGAAGGACGCGTGCGCCCGTCAGGCCCGCGACTTGGAGAAGACGATGCTCGCGCCCGTCGCCGGCACCGTCACGGTGAAGGTGCGCTCCACGGTGGCCAGGCCGTTGCCGCCGCGCGACGCCAGCTCCAGGAAGAACGCGCCCGTGGCCTTCAGGTGGAAGGACTGCGCCCACGACTGGGACAGCGCCTTGAACGCGCCCTTGAAGACGGCAGGCGAGCGCTGCTCGCTGTTGCGCAGGTCCAGCAGGCCCGCGCGCAGCTCGTGCCACTTGGACACGGTGCCGGGGTTCTTCTGGATGACCTCCGCGAGCGTCAGCATGCCGTTGCCCAGCAGCCCTTCGATGTACGCGAAGTGCCCGACCAGCGGATTCTTCTTCAGGGTCGCGCCAGCCATGTTCGCGGCCACGGCGGCGGACCAGTTCTGCTCCAGGTACTCCTTCCACAGGGGCGCGTAGACAGACTCGCGCACGGTGGGCCGGTCGCGGCACGGCACGCCGTACCAGGGCAGGGCCCGGGCCAGCGCGCGAGCGAAGGCGGAGTGTGCGTCCGGATCCGCCGCGTGGGTGATGACGTCGCGCAGCGTCCGGTTGTCCAGCTTCAGCTCCACCCGCGTTTCAATCTCCTTGCCGCCGGAAGCGTCGCGGATGCGCTTGAGGACCTCCTCCTCCTCGGCGTCATCCAGCGCGCCCCAGATGATGGCCTCGTCCACGGCCTGGCGCAGGTCGTCGTCCGACAGCTTGCGAGCGTCACGGGCCAGCAGCAGGTACAGGCCCAGGTCGAAGTCCGCGACGGTGGGCGACTTGCGGAACTCCGCCATGTCCGCCTTGAAGTCCGCGGTCCAGCGCATGTACGGCGTGAGCAGCGTGCCCTTGTAGCTGCGCACGCCCAGGAACGAGACGCGCTGGGGCGACTCCTTCTCCAGGCTGTTGCGCTGCACCACCTGGGTGAGCTCGTGCACGTCGCTGCCGCCCAGCGCCCACTTGCCCAGCTTCAGGGAGAAGCCCCAGGCCTTGGACTCCTTGTTGACCTCCTTCAGCAGGCACTGCTCCAGCGCCATGCCTTCGGCCTGCATGCGCTGCATCGCGCTGTCCATCCGTCCGGACACCAGCAGCGGGTGCAGCGCGCGGGCCTGGGCGTCGGTGCACACGGTGGACAGGAGCGTGGTCTGCTCGCGCAGGCGCAGGTACTCGTAGCGGAAGCCCGCTTCGAACTTGGACTCGGCCAGCGCCTGGACGCGCCCGCGCACGTCCGTGCGGAGCTTCTCCCACTGCGTTCGCAGCGCCGTGGTGTTGGCCTCCAGCTCCCCGAAGCCCAGCCGGTCCAGGATGATGCGCAGGACCTTGGTCTCGTTCGCGGACAGGGTGTGCGCTTCCAGCTTCGTCATCAGGGAGTCGAACTCGGACAGCGGCACCGACAGGAGCCCTTCGAGCACGTGCTCCACCTGGGAGACGACGGCGGCCGGGTCGGTGAGGCTCGCCTCCACGTGCAGGCTGGCCGTCACGCCCGCCTCGCGCGCCACCACCTTCTTCACCTGCACGCGCACCTGTCCAGCCGCGGGGCGGGAGAAGACGACGGCGTAGTCGTCCACCACCTTCACCTTGGCGGACACGGTGGCGCCCGCCTTGGCCTCGAAGGCCATCATGGTGCTGGCGGACAAGAGCTTTGTCAGCGTCTGGAGGTTGGACGTGTAGACGTCCGTCCAGTCCAGCGTCGCGGTGACGGACAGCTCGCCGCGCGCCTGGAACGCGATGGCGTCACCCACGCCCAGCTTGTCCAGCGACGACGTGAGCAGGGGCAGCCGCAGCTCCGGCGCGTTCTTCTTCAGCGCGGCGCGCGCGTTCGTGTCCTGCGTGTGCCGGTGGTAGTCCGCGAGCAGCACCCGCACGTCGCCGTTGGCCGCGAGCGCCACGTAGGGCAGCGGGAAGCCGACGTCCGCCTTCACGCGCGCCTCCACGCCGTACTTGAGCCACGCCTGATCACCGCCGTAGACGAGCGCCGGTGCCAGCTGCGTCGTCGCGTCGCCGGGGGCCTCGCCCACCACGCCCGCCGCGTCCACGTCCGCCGGGGCGTCATAGCCTTCGACGAAGCCGCGCGCGGACACGTCGAACGCGAACGTCAGGGAGCCCAGCACCGCTGTAGCGGGCAGCGCATAGCTGGCGGTCGGCAATTCCACGCGGATGTCCGAGCCCTTGAGGGGCGCATCCGGCAGCACCTTCGACACTTCGTCCAGCAGCGCGAGCTTCCACGACATGACGGCTCCCTCCCCGACGTCCACGGAAAGGCCGCATCCTACATGGTCGGTCCCACGTGGGAGGCCGGACGTGAAGCGGGCGCGAGCGACCCACCAGGGAGTCGCCGTCACCGGCTCAAGGCACGTCGTGGACCTGCTGGAGCGCGGGCGTACCGTCCGCCTTCACGACCAGCGGGTCGGGCATCAGCCCCGGGATGCAGGAGCGGATGCTGACCTGGGTTTCATCCACGGGCTCCAGCACCAGCGACGTCGTCCGCGTGGGGAGCGCGCGCGGCCACTGGCCCTTCTCCGCGCGGGCCACGTCCACCTCCGCCAGGGCGATGAGGGCCTCGGAGCGCAGCGTGCGCAGCTCCAATGCTTCCACGTCCTCGGGAGACAGGCGCACCGACGGGGCCTCCTCCTGGCGGAAGTACTCCCCGGCCTTCCGGGTCTCCAGGGCCGCCAGCGAACGGCGGCGCTCCTCTGCCGGTTGATCCGCCACGGCGAGGAGGTCGTCCGCGTCCTCCACCCACTGACGCCACTGGAGACGGCGCGACAAGGCCCCGGGCTGCTCGGGGGCGTCGAACCACGTGGGCGGCAGCTCGGCGCGGGTGTCGTCGGAGAGCAGGTCGCGGAAGGCGTGGAGCTGCGCGGCGACGGCCTCCTCGTGCAGCATCAGGGACACCGGCGGGAAGCCCTCATGCAGCCGGGTGAGCTGCGAGATGGCCTGACGCTTGCGGGACAGGGATGCCGCGTCGAGCGCGTCCGCGCAGGCCCGCCACGTGCGCGCATAGCCGGCCGCGGACAGCCGCTGTCCCACGAGCCCGCCGCCCAGGGCCAGCTCCCGGCTCAGCGCGAGCGCGTCCAGGCACGTGTCCACCGCGGGATCCGCTTCACCCCGCGACACGAGCCGCCGCGTCTCCAACGCCGCGTCCTCCACCACGTGGCGAAGCGCGTGGATCAGCGCGTCCCGCCGCGACACCTCCGGACCGGACAGGGGACGCAGGTCCTCCGGAAGGCCGCCGGACTCCGCGTGGGTGGCGGCGAGCACCCGCCGCATCAGCGGCAGGCCCTGCTCCAGGGCTTCACGGCGGGAAGCGGGAAGGTCCGTCACCGGAGCGCGTCCTTCCATCACGGCCCCCAGGGTCGCTGCCTCCGCCGCGGTGGGGGCAGGGGTCGCGCGGGCCTGCTGGAGCAGCGCGGGCAGGAGCGGAACCATCGCGTCCCCGAAGGTGCCGGGCCGCGTGGCGGTGATGTGCGCCGGACGCGGGTGCTCCGCGTGCGTCAGCGTGTTCACCTCGCGCAGGAGCCGCTCCTCCAGCGCGTCGGTGCGCAGGTGCTGGTGCGCCAGCGCCCCGAGGCTCACGAGGACGGACAGGGACACGCCTCCCATGAGGGCGGGGAGGGGGCGCTTCAAGGCCATCGGGAACGGACTCCAGGAGGGGGACCTGGAATGTCGCACGAAACGCCAGGCCCCCAACAGCCACCCACCGAGGGCGACGTTGCCTGGCGAGCAGGAGCCTCACCTCCAGGTCATGGAGCCTGTCAGGTCCTCTACCGGGCAGGCGTGCTCAACCGGCGAAGCAGGAGCTCCGCCAGGTCGCGGGCCTGCGAACGGATTTCAGGTACGGCTGTGGTTTCCCACAGGTCCCCCCGCCGCGTCGGGCCCAGCGTGAAGAGGTGGGCGGAGGGCTGTCCACGTGCGTCCAGCACCTCGCCGTCGGGCGCCGTCGCCAGCCCCATGCCCAGCGAGTCCGCGCGAGCCTGTCCCGCCTCCAGCAGGCCGCGCAGGACGGGCTGGCCGCGCGAGGCCGGGTTCGACTCGGGGCCGGTGCAGTTGATGACGTGCTGCACGCGCAGCACCTGGGGCTCGCGCTCGCCCCGGGGACGCAGGTCGACCGCCACCGCGTCCGGCTCCAACTCGAAGCGGAGCACTCGGCCCGAGTGGAGCGTCAGCCGCCCCTCGCGCCGCCACGCGTCCATCACGTCGTGGATCTCCGGCGCCATGCGGTGGCGGTGCACCTCCCAGTACGCCCGCAGGTGGCGCAGGAACCGCCGCCGCTCCTGCTCCGACAGTCG
Source organism: Corallococcus sp. AB030 (assembly GCF_003668965.1). Lineage (NCBI taxonomy): Bacteria > Pseudomonadati > Myxococcota > Myxococcia > Myxococcales > Myxococcaceae > Corallococcus > Corallococcus sp. AB030. The sequence continues at coordinate 53,297 of NZ_RAWQ01000017.1, read as the reverse complement.
CTGCCACAACGGCGTCGTCACCGGCCGCAGCGAGTCCACCGCCGCGCGCCAGTCCGCGCCCGCCGCCGCCTGCGCGTCGACCTCCTGGCGCATCGTGCGCAGCACGTCGCGGATGCGCAGCGTGCTGAACGGCACCACGCCCTCCGCGGAAGGGGACGCGGCCTGCGTGGCGGTCTCCGCGTCGCGACAGCGGTCCATCTCCCGGCGCACCGAGCGCAACAGCTCACGGATGCGCAGGGGCTCCGCCGCCGCGGGCGTCTTCGCGCCATGCGCGCGGTGCGGGTGCGGCAGCAGGCCATGGCGCGACAGCGCGTGCACCGGGCCCTGGTGATCGCGCTCGCCCAGCGACAGCACCGTGTCCACCATGGTGAGCGCCGTGCCAATGAGCAGCACCGACTCACCGGAGCCGATGCCCTCCAGCGCGCCGGGCACCCACGGCGAGCGGTGGTAGCGCGCGCTCGCGTACAGCCCGCCGTCCGGCACGCGCAGGTCCGCGGGCATCGCGTTGCCCAGCGCCAGCACCGCGCCCTTCGCCTCCAGGCTCTGGCCGCTCGCGAGCGTCACCTTCACGCCGTCCGCCGTGTCCTCCACCGCGGTCACCTCGTCGCGCGGCGTCTCCAACTGGACGCCCGGCGCGGCCTTCGCGGCGGTGTCCTTCAGCACGAACTCCAGATACTGGCCGTAGCGGCGGCGCTCGGCGAACGCGGATGGCGGCGTGTCCGGGGCCTCCACGCGAAGCCAGCGAAGGAAGTGCTCCGGGTCGTCGACCCAGGCGCTCATGCGGCCGGCCGGGACGTTGAGCAGGTGACGCGCGCTGGTGGTGGAGTACGCGACCCCCCGGCCCAGGCGCTCCCCCCGCTCCACGAGGGCCACGCGCAGGGGCGAACGGGCGCCCCGCAAGAGACAGGCCGCGAGCAGCGTTCCGCTGGCGCCCGCGCCGATGATGATCACGTCCTGCCGGGAGTTCACCGCGCGATTGTAGGTCCGGCCCCCCCGGATGCCATCCCTCCCGAGCGTCGCCACCCGCTCGGATTGTCCGTAGGCCCACGGCCCCTGGCCTTCCAGGCCCACCCTGTGACGGCGGGGCCCGGCGGACCTCAAACCGCCTGGTGCGCCTCGGGCCGCGCGGGGAGGGACGGGGCAGGGGGCGCGACCGCCAGCCGCTCCCCGATGCGCGTCAGTCCCTCGCCATCGCGGGCGCGCGCATGCACTCGCGGATAGTCGGCGAACGCGGTGCCCAGCCACCGGTCCAGCACCACGGTGTACAGGCCGTAGTGCCCCTGGTAGCGCGCGTGGTGCAGCGCGTGGAACGTGGGGGTGAAGAAGACGCGGCCCACCCAGGACGTCACGAAGCGCTTCGGCAGCCACTCCGTGTTGCCGTGCCCGAACGCGTTGAGGACGTAGTTGGTCAGCATGTAGGCCAGGATTCCCACCTGCGTGCCCGGGAACACGTGCATGGCCGCGAAGTGCAGGCCCAGCCCGCCGCCCATCAGCACCACCCGCTCCACCACGGAGAACGACAGCGCGGTGAGCGGCTCCGTCACCTGCGCCACGTGGTGCTGCGCGTGGAAGCGGTAGAAGCGCGGCAGGTGCAGCAGCCGGTGCGTCACGTAGAACCACACCTCGAAGCCCACGAACATCCACGCGTACGACCACAGCGCCGTGGACAGGCTGAACGGCGCCATCAGGGGGCCGCTGAAGTACCGGAACGTCCCGATGAGCACCGCGTCCGTCACCACCACGCCCACCGCCGCCAGCGCCTCGCTGCGCAGCTGCCCCTTCGCCAGCTCCCGCCGGTACACCCGGAAGCGCTCCGCCAGCCGCGTGCGCCACACCCCCCAGCCACCCACCACCGTCAGCAGCTTGAGCGTCCCCGAGATGAGCAGGACCAGCAGGAACAGCACCGGCAGCGAAGGATTCTCAGGCAGCAGCGCATGCATCACGGACCTCGCGAAGGCCAGCACACCCCCGGGCCAGTCATGCCCGGACACCCCATGGATAATTCCCGTCCGTGGTTATTGTCAAACCTGACAATAGTGATGGGTGCGTTGAACGACGAAGCGGGGGGCTAGGATGCGCCGCGATGGCATCCAAGCGTCCCCAGGGCCGGGCTCCGGCCCGGCGCACCTCCGCTCCCCGTCGCCCCGCGAAGCCCGCCGCGCCCCGGAAGCGGCGCACCCCGGAGGAGGCGCGAGACGCCATCCTCCAGGCCGCCGAGCCGCTGCTCGTGGAGCAGGGGCCGGACAAGGTGGGGCTGCAGGCGGTGGCGAAGGCGGCGGGGGTGAGCCACGCGCTCGTCACGCACTACTTCGGCACCTACGAGGCCCTGGTGCGCGAGGTGCTCCTGCGCCGCAACGAATTGCTGGCCGCGTCCTTCCGGGAGCACCTGCTCGCGGCGGACGCGCCTCCCAGCGCCGGCGCGCTGCTCGAGCGCTTCTTCACCGTGGTCCAGCAGGGACAGCACAGCCGGCTGATGGCGTGGGCGCTGCTCACCGGCCGCGCCGAGCACATGCCGCTCGTGCGCGCGCAGGGCCTGCGGCTGTTGGCGGACGCGCTGGAGTTCCAGTCGGGCCGCGTGGCGGAGGCGCAGGGCACGCCACCGCCCTCGCGCGACACGGTGGACATGACGCTGCTCGTGGCGCTGTGCGCGTCGCAGTGGTTCCTGCTCGCGCGGGAGGCGCTGCTGCCCGTGATGGGGCGTCCGGCGGACGCGGCGTCGGACGCGAGGTTCCGCGAGGTGCTCGGGGGGATGCTCCAGGGGGCTCTCGGGATGAAGCCGCCCGGCGGAGGCTGAAGCTCAGGTCCAGTCGGCCTGCGGGCGCTGCGGCTGCACGAAGGCGCCCGCCACCGGCAGGGTCACGCGGAAGACGCTGCCCCGGCCGGGCGCGCTCTCCATCGTGAGCGTGCCGCCCAGCGAGGTGACGATGCCATGGCACACCGCGAGCCCCAGCCCCGTGCCCACGCCCAGCGGCTTGGTGGTGAAGAAGGGGTCGAAGATGCGCTCGCGGTGCTCGGGCTCGATGCCGCAGCCGGTGTCGCGCACCTCCACCAGCACGTGGCCGGGCTCTCCGGGACGCGCCACCACGCGCACCTCGTTGCCCTCCGCGTTCCCCGGGGAGATGGACTGCGCCGCGTTGAGCAGCAGGTTGAGGAACACCTGCCCCAACCGCGAGCCGTTGCCCTGCACCGGCGGCACGCCGTCGCACTCCACCACCAGCCGCGCGCGGTGCCGCAACTCGTGCATGGCCATCTTCGCCGCCGTGCGCACCACCGCGGCCAGCTCCGCGGGCCCGCTGCCCACGTCCTCCGCGCGCGACAGCGTCTGCAGGTCGCGCACGATGAGCCGGATGCGCTCCGCGCCGTCGCGCGTCTCCGCCAGCGCTTCCAATATCTCCTGCCGGTCCTGCTCCGACAGGCGCTCCTTCTGCTGCAGCTCCTGGTGGATGTACTCCAGGTTGCTCAGGATGAAGGCCAGCGGGTTGTTGATTTCATGGCCCACGCCCGCCGCGATGCGCCCCAGCGCGATGAGCCGGTCCGCGAAGAGCAGCTGGGTCTGCGTCGCGTGCAGCTGCTCCAGGCTGCTGGACAGCTTCGCGTTGGCGGCCTCCAGCGCCGCGGTGCGCTCGCGCACCGTCTCCTCCAAGAGCCGGTTGTCCGCGCAGGGCGTCTCCTCGGTGCACCGGGTGTTGGAACCGGGGCCCAGGCGCTCGAAGGCCTGGCGGAGTGTGCCCCGCCGGCGCGTCATCGCCGTCAACCGCCCGACCTTTGCTCGTAACGTCATCGCGGCCCGCTCCACCCACGTCCATCCGCGGCCGTCACCGTTCCTCGTGGCGGGGGTCCCTGCTCTCGGGAACGGCCTGTGGACGTCCATCCAACACCGCCGCCCCGTGCCCGGCAAGGTGCGCGCGAGTACGTGATGACGTCGAGCGGACACCGCTTTGGTTTCACGTCCCGACTGTCATTTTCCACTGGGGGATTCGGGCGCGCGGGAGGAACTCACCGCACGCCCGAAGGCATCTGGACACGCGGCCGGGGTGGGGACGAGGCCGTTCATGCCAGTGCGCTGCTCACCGCCGGTTCAACGGGTGCGTCCGCTTCAGGCGCCGCAGTCCGCGCGGCAGCTGTCCGCCGTGTTGCCGGAACCCGCGCGCTCGGTGAACTGGCACACGCCGTCACCGCAGCGGAACAGCTCCGTGGGCTTCACGCGCGTGGTGATGGCCGGGTACGTCTTCCCGTTGTACGTACACTGCGTGTAATAGGGCTGGCTCGGGTCACCCTTGGTGCAGAACTGCGCGCAGCTGCCAATGTTGGTGATGGGCGCGCAGGAGTCCGCCTTCAGCGTCAGGCCGCAAGCCCGCGTGGAGCTCTCCGCCGAGCTGAAGTCGCGATCCCTCGCGGCGAACAGGCCCTCGTTGGTGAAGAGGTTGCCGAAGAAGCACGCCTCCTTCGCGCTGAACTGCGACAGCTCCTCGGCGGAGTAGGGAATCGCCGCGCCCTCCGCCGTGCGGCCCAGCACGGACAGCGCGATGTGCAGGCCGTACTTGTTCGCGTGCGCCGCCAGGCACGCGCTCACCGCCTGCTGCTCCGTCACCGTCGCGGCCTTGCCCGTGGCCCAACCCGGCGCCAGGCCCAGGCTGCCCTGCCACGTGTACTTCGCCCCGGTGGTCGTGGACTGGAAGGTGCGCGTCTGCCCCTCGGGCACCGAGCACTTCACGATGTACGCCATCAGCATCGGCGCAGTGTCCGTGTTCTGGCTGAACCACGCGTTGAAGCTCTCGGTGTTCAGCCCGTTGACGGTGAGCCCGTTGACGGTGAGCCCGTTGACGGTGAGCCCGTTGACCGTCAAGCCGTTGACGGTCAGCCCGTTGTCCACCTGCAGCGCCTGATCCACCGATGCTGGATCGGCCTCCCACGCCGCGTCCTCCGGCATCGCGCCACCGCAACCCACGAGGGCGAACAGCGCCCCCGTCATCAACACCGCCTTCAGGGGTTGGCGTGAGGCAACTCGGTTCCACCACTCGCTGCATCCACTTCCAGGCCGAAAAGCAGGGGTGAGGCGCATGTAGGGGCTCCCGCTCGAGGGAAGTCGGAGGACCGGCTTCCAGAATGTCAGGCAGTCCAGGCTTTCACCTAGAAAGGTGCTGAAACTGTCAGACAGGGGAATCGTGACGGATTCAGGATCTAAAATAAATACGGTTTCGTCAAAAAATTATGGTGTGGGTCCAATTCTCACGGGGGCGGACGTGTGCCGGTGAAAGGCATGGGACCACACGGCTCAAGCGGGGTGCCGCGGGGGAGGAGGAGTGCGGGGACGGCCTACTGCGGAGGAGTCTCTTCGAGGTACTGGGACGCGGGACGGGTGATGGCGAAGCCACCGGGGTCCCTTACGTTCCAGGTTGCCACATGCGTGACCGGGCCGCCTACCACCTCGGCCTCGCCGGAGTCGCCGCGTGTCTCCGCCTCACCATGGTGGAGGCAGAGGTGGACGCGGGCGTGGACGGCTTCGGCCAGACGCTGCGCCTCGGCTTGCAGTTCTCTCAGGGGTCGAAGGGCGAGCGCGGGAGTGATGCCGGCGGCCACGGGCCGCACGCCCAGGAGCGCGGTGCCCGTCTGGAGCGCCAGGATGAAGTGCTCCGCGCGCAGGCCCTGCTCCAGTGTGTCCATGACGTGGGCGAGCGCGGCGTAGGTGGTGTCGTCGTCCATGTCCGTGGCGGGGAGCACCACCTCCGCGTTCACGGCCAGCACGAGCCGCGTCTGGCTCTCCACCTGATTGGGCTCTTCCGTGGCTTCGCGCAGCGCGGTGAGGAAGGCGTTCACGCTGGGGTAGCGGCGGGTGGCGTCCTTGTCCAGGCACCGGAGCACCACCGCGTCCACGGCGGGGGACACCGGGGCCTTCACGCTGGGGCGCGGAGGCGGGGCCTCCAGGTGCATGCGCTCCAGCTCCAGACGATCATCGGACTGGAAGGGGTAGCGGCCGGTGAGCAGCTGATACAGGAGCACGCCCAGCGCGTACACGTCCGTGGGCGGCCCGATGGTGCCGCCGCGGAACTGCTCGGGCGCCATCGCGTGCGCGGTGCCCAGGCGCTGTCCCGCGGTGGTGAGCCCCTCCTGCCCGGGCTCCTGCTGGATGAGCTTCGCGATGCCGAAGTCCAACAGCTTCAGCCGGGGCTTCTCCCCCTCCTCCACGACGAGGATGTTGCTGGACTTCAAGTCCCGGTGCACGACGCCCGCGCGGTGCGCCGCCTCCAGCGCGCCGCAGACGGGCTCCAGGTACGCCAGCGCGCGGGACGCGGACAGCCGCCCGCGCTCCTGCACCACCTGGCTCAGCGTGCGCCCGGAGAGCAGCTCCATCACGTAGTAGGGGCTGCCGTCCGGCATCAGCCCGAAGTCGTAGACGTCCACGATGTTCGGGTGGTGGATCTGATTGACGACGCGCGCCTCGCGCACGAAGCGCTGGAGCATCTCGCCCTGGTCCGCCAGGTGCGAGTGCAGCACCTTCACCGCCGCGTGCCGCCCCAGGATGCGGTGCTCCGCCTCGTAGACGCTGCCGTGGCCGCCGGCCGCCAGCATGGACTTGAGGACGTATTCACCCGCCAGGGTGCCCGGCCCGCGCTCGGCACGGCTGGGTGTGTCGTGCCCCTTGTCCGAGGTATTCGCGTTCGCGCGTGCCTGGATGCGGAAGGTGCTCTCTGAATCCACCGCCATGAATACCCCGCACCCTACCATCCACGGGGTGGGTCGCGAGTGCCCGTGCCGGGTTGGCTGCCCTGCTTGCCTGCCTGGCCGTTCACCAGGAGTCAGGGTCCCTGTCCTGAAGGGGGTGGGGACGTTCATTGGAAGCCGTTGGGGTATGGTTGCGGTCCGGGCCAGGACTTCGGGCCCAAACGGAGCGCGGCGTCATGCACGACAGGCGGCGAGGACACTGCCAGCCCGAGCGCAGGGGGACGTCAGGGGGCTTGCATACATGATGACGTTGGTGGACGAGCTCACGACCTGTGCGGGCCAGTCGGTGACGGCCCCGTCCTCGACCGGGGCGTGCCTCATCCTCATCAGCACCACGACGCCGGCGGCCATCGGCAAGGCGTACCGGTTGGAGCCGGGCGAGCACGTCATCGGGCGCGGGTCGGAAGCGGAGGTGCGCATCGACGACCACGGGGTGTCGCGCAAGCACGCGCGCATCCAGCGCAAGTCGGACGGTTCGTGCCTCGTCACGGACCTGGAGTCCACCAACGGCACGTTCCTCAACGGCCTGCCGGTGTCCACCGCGGAGCTGCAGGAGGGCGACCGGCTCCAGGTGGGCACGGTGACGGTGTTCCGCTTCTCCCGGCGCGAGGTGCTGGAGCAGCGCGAGGAGCAGCTCAGGCAGGCGCTGTCCGCCGCGCGCGTGGGCATCTGGGACTGGAACGCGAAGACGGGGCAGGTGACCTGGAGCGAGCACGTGGACCGGCTCCTGGGCCTGGCCGTGGGCAAGCTGTCCGGCCGCGCCATGGACCTGGAGGAGGTGGTGCACCCGGCGGACCTGCCCAGGCTTCGCGCGGGGCTGGCCACGGCGCTGCAGCAGCGCTCGCAGGTGGACGTGGAGTACCGCATCGAGCCCGCGGGCAGCGGCTACCGCTGGATTTCGTGCAAGGGCGACGTGCTGCTGGACGCGTCGGGGCAGCCCGCGCGGGTGACGGGCACGGTGATGGACATCACCGCGCGCAAGCAGGCGGAGCAGGAGCTGCACCGCCAGGCGCTCATCTTCGAGAGCATCTCCGACGGCGTCGTCATCACGGACCTGGCGGGCGGGGTCATCGACTGGAACACCAGCGCGGAGCGGATGTTCGGCCGCAGCCGCAAGGAGGCCATGGGACAGACGCTCTTCAGCGTGCTGCACCCCGGTGAGCCGGACCGGCTGACGGGCGCCGTCCTCACCGCGCTGGAGGTGCACGGGCGCTGGAGCGGGGAGATGGAGTTCAAGCGCGCGGACGGCATGGCGTGCGTCTGCGAGTCCGTGGTGGTGCCGCTGCGCGACGCGGAAGGGCGCATCATCGCGAACATCATGGTGCACCGCGACCTGAGCGAGCGCCGGCAGCTCCAGGCGCGCCTGGTGGTGGCGGACCGGTTGGCCAGCGTGGGCACGCTGGGCGCGGGCGTGGCGCACGAAATCAACAACCCGCTGGCGTACATGCTGGTGAACCTGCACCTCATCCGCGAGGGGCTGGACAAGCTGGAGGCTCAAGGCGCCCCGTCCGAGCCGGTGGCCTCCATCCAGCAGCTGGTGCGCGAGACGACGGAGGGCGCGGAGCGCATCGCGACCATCGTGCGGGACCTGAAGGTCTTCGCGCGCGGCGAGCAGGAGTCGCGCCCCATGCCGGTGGACGTGCGCCGCTCGGTGGAGCTGGCGTGCAAGATGGCGGACAACGTCATCCGCCACCGCGCGCGGCTCGTGACGGAATTCGAACCCGTCCCCGCGGTGGAGGCGAGCGAGGCGCGGCTGTGCCAGGTGTTCTTGAACCTGCTGCTCAACGCGGCGCAGGCGATTCCGGAGCATCCATCCTCCGTCACCGAGCACGAGATTCGCGCCATCATCCGCCCGGGCGAGACGGGCAAGGTGGTGGTGGAGGTTCGCGACACCGGCGTGGGCATGACGCCGGAGGTGCTGGGGCGCATCTTCGATCCGTTCTTCACCACGAAGGCAGTGGGCGTGGGCACGGGGCTGGGGCTGTCCATCTGCCACGGCATCGTGGAGTCCATGGGCGGCTCCATCCACGCGGAGAGCACGCCGGGGCAGGGCAGTATCTTCCGCGTGGTGCTGCGCTCGGCGGCGCACGAAGTGGACCTCTACCCGCGGCTGTCGGCGACGGCGCCGGCGGGGGCTCGGGCGCGCATCCTGGTGGTGGATGACGAGCCCAACGTGACGGTGGCGCTGCAGCGCTCGCTGGCCTCGGAGCACGAGGTGTCCACGGCGAACAGCGCGCAGGCGGCGCTGCGGCTGGTGAACGAGGGCGGCCGCTTCGACCTCATCCTCTGCGACGTGATGATGCCCGGGATGACGGGCATGGACCTGTACTTCGAGCTGGGGCGCTCGGTGCCGGAGCAGGCGGGGCGCATGGTGTTCATGACGGGTGGAGCCTTCACCCCGCGCACGACGTCGTTCCTGCGGGACGTGCCGAACCTCAAGCTGAGCAAGCCGCTGGACCTGGCGCAGCTGCGCGAACTGGTCGGCCGCTCGGCGGAGGCGTCTCGATGAGCGCTTCCTCCGGGCAACCCGCCGCTCCTCCAGAGGTCGCGGCGGGGCCGGAGGCCCCTGGGCCCGTGGCGCCAGTGGGGAGGGGGTTCGCGGGGGCGGAGGTCTCCGAGGGCCGGGAGTGGACGGCCCGGTCGTTGGGGATGGGCCTGCTCATTGGCGCGCTGCTGGCCGTCACCAACCTCTACATGGGATTGAAGACGGGCCTGTGGGACTCGGGCTCCATCGCGGCGGCGGTGCTGGGGTTCAGTGCCCTGGCGCCTTATGGGCGCAAGCGGGGCGTGCCCTACACGCCGCTGGAGAACAACCTCACGCAGACGGCCGCGGCGGCGGTGGGCGCGATGCCCGCGTCGGCGGGGCTGCTGGCCGCGATTCCGGCGCTGGCCCTGCTGGGCACGGGTGTGCCGGGCTGGGGCATCACGGTCTGGGGTCTGGTCCTGGGCGTGGTGGGCGTGCTGGTGGCGGGCTTGTTGCGGCGGCGCCTGCTGGAGCAGGAGGCCCTGCCGTTCCCCACGGGCATCGCCACCGCGGAGCTCATCTCCACGCTGCACGCGGCCACGCCGTCCGAAGCGCAAGGCACGCGGCCGGGACGGGGCCGGACGCTGGTGGGCGCCGGGGTGGTGGCGATGGCGCTCACGTGGATGCGCGATGCGCGCGGCTGGCTGCCGGGAATGGTGGCGCTGCCGGGCCGCGTGGGCGGCGTCTCGCTGGAGTCGCTGACGTGGGGCGTGGGCCTGAGCCCCATGCTGCTGGCGGTGGGGATGATGACGGGCCCACAGCTGGCGTTGAGCATGCTGCTGGGGTCGGGGCTGGCGTGGGGCGTGCTCGCGTCGCGGCTCCTGGACGCGGGCCTGGTGGCGGGCTCGGGGTACGAACCGCTGTCCTCGTGGCTGATATGGCCCGGCGTGGGGTTGATGGTGGGCGGGGCGGTGGTGTCGCTGGCGGCGCAGGCGAGGGACTTCCTGGGCGCGGTGAAGGACCTGCGTTCGGTGGGCGTGAGTCGGGGAGGGCTGCCCCGGTGGAGCCTGGGCGTGGCGGCGGTGGCATGCGTGCTGGCGGTGGTGATGGGCGGGCTGCTCTTCGGGCTGGGAGTCCCGTCGATGCTGCTGGTGCTCGCGCTGCTGGTGCCGCTGTGCGCGGTGTGTGCGCGAGGCGCGGGGCAGACGGACGTGTCGCCCGTGGGCCAGGTGGGGAACCTCACGCAGGTCATCTTTGGCGGGGTGCGGCCCGGAGAGTTGTCGTCCAACGTGGCGGCGGGTTCGGTGGTGGCGGGCGCGGCGGCGCAGACGGGCGTGAGCTTGTGGTCGTTGAAGGCGGGGCACCTGCTGGGGGCGTCGGCCTCCCGGCAGCTCGCCGCGCAGCTGGTGGGCGTGACGGTGGGCGCGGTGGTGGCGGTGCCTGCCTATCTGCTGCTGGTGGACACGTACGGGCTGGGGACGGCGGTGTTGCCGGTGCCCGCGGCGGCGCAGTTCCGGGCGGTGGCGGAGGTATCCGTGCGAGGTCTGGCGGGCCTGCCGCCCTACGCGGGCTGGGCCGCGCTGGTGGGCTTCACGGTGGGGGCGCTGTCGACGCTGGCCGCGAGGAGCCGGGTTTCGCGGTGGTTGCCGTCGCCGGTGGCGATGGGTATCGGCTTCATCACTCCCGCCTACTTCGCGGTGACGCTGTGCCTGGGCGCGGGGATGGTGATGCTCGCGCGGAAGTGGCCGAAGACGACGGACGCGCACGTCTCCTCGTTGGGCGCCGGAGCGCTGGTGGGGGAATCGCTGATGGGACTCCTCGTCGCGGCGACGACGGTGCTCTCGCGGTTGGCGTAGCGACAGGAGTCGTCGCTACGCCGCGGGCGTGAGGTCCCGCACCCGCTCCAGCGAGCGGCGGATGCGGTCCTCCATCAGGTTCGGCATGTGCGCCGCGCGGGCCAGCGCTTCTCCGAGCGCGAGCATCGCCTCCGCGAAGTCGCCCCGGCGCCAGGCCGCGAGGCCCATCATCTCCAGGACCTCCAGCGGCTCCTGCTCCACGGAGGCCTGGGCGGAGCGCTCGCGCAGCGCGTGCCACTCCTCCACGGTCGCGTCCTTCGAGGCCAGCTCCACCATGGAGAAGAGCACCTCCTCCGACGGGCTGAGGTTCACGCCGTGCCGGTTGGTCGCCATCGCCTGCCGCACCTGCTCCAGCAGGTCGCGCGCCCGGTCGTGCCTGTCCGTCCACGCCATGGCCCGCGCCTGGAGCAGCAGCGCCCAGGGACGGTGCGCCACCTCCGGATGCCGGCGCTCCAGCACGATGGCCCGCGCGATGTGCGGGGCCGCGGCCTCCACGTCGCCCGCCTGGTAGTACAGCTCGCCCAGGTTGTACTCGGCGAAGTACTCCCAGCCCACCACGCCCAGCTCGCGCCCCAGCTGCATGAAGCGCTCCTGGTCCTTCAGCGCGTTCGTCAGGTCGCGCCGAGCCACTCGCAGGTTGCGGCGGTTGTTGATGGCCGAGCCCAGGTGGAAGCGGTCTCCGCGCTCCGTGCACGCGCAGATGAGCTCGTCCAGCACGCGCTCCGCGGCGTCGATGTCGCCCAGGCTCGGCAGGATGGCCACCAGCAGGAGCAGTGAAACCACCAGCGTTTCGTAGCCCGCGTCGCCCAGCTTCCGCGCCCGCTCCGCCGCGGCCTCCAGGGTCATGAGCGAGTCCATCCATTCGCCCTTGCGGAACTGCGTGCGGCCGAGCGCCAGCAGGAGCCGCGCCTGCACGTAGGGCGACGTCACCGTCTCCGTCAGCTGCTTGGCTTCCTGGACCCGCGCCTCGCTGCGCGCGTAGTCGTTCACCCAGTCGAGCGCCACCGCCTCGTCGAGCAGCAGCTCCACCTCCGCGCGCGCATCCCCCACGCTCCGCGCCCGCTCGCGCGCGATGGCGAAGTCCGTGAGCGAGTCCTCGTACCGGCCGATGCGGTAGCGCATCAGGCCCCGGCCCCGCAGCGCCGTGAGCCTGCGCAGCTCGTCCTCGGGCTCGATGAGCTCCAGGGCGCGCGTGTACATGGCCTCCGCGTCCAGGTACGCGTGACGGCCGCGCGCGGACTCCGCGATGTCGATGGTCAGCGCCGCCGCCTCGTCGCGCAGGCCCCCCGACGCGGCGTGCAGCGCGAGCCGGGCCAGCCGCTGGCGCTCCTGCGCGCCCGCCGGGCTCAGGTAGTGGCGGTACGCGGCGTGGTGGATGCGCGCCTTCTCCTCCGCGGGCAGGCCCGCGACCACGGCCTCGCGCACCAGCTCGTTGCGGAAGCTCAGCCCCTCCGAGCGGTGCTCCACCAGCAGCCCCAGGTCCAGGAGCCGCCGCGTCGCATGCCCCGTGTCCAGCGGGAACTGGGAAGCCGCTCCGTCGCGCTCCAGCTCGCGCACCACGCCGTCCGCCGCCGTGCCGGTGAAGGTCGCGCCCAGCAGCGCGCACAGCCGGGCATGCGCGGCGAGCGCCGGAGGCAGCGCGCCCAGTTCGCGGTCCGCCAGCCACTCCACCAGCCGCAGCTCCGGCAGGCGGTCCAGTTCATCCGTGACGAGGTACCAGTTTCCGCCCGGCGCGCGCTGACGCACCAGCCCCTGACGCTTGAGGCCGCGCACCAGCTCCACCAGGAACAGGGGCACGCGCTGCGCGCGATCGATGATGCGCTCCACCGCCTGCGCCGGCACGTTCTCCACCGGCTTGAGCAGCGCGCGGCACAGGGCATGCGCGTCGCCCGGGGCCAGGCCGGACAGGGGCAGGTCCAACTGGCGCGCGGCGCGGGCGCTCCACGCTGGACGGCTCTGCTCGAAGCCCGGGCGCACCAGCACGCAGATCCACAGCGGCACGCGCGTCTCCGCGAGCGCCGCGTACTCCAGCGCGTCCAGCGCCGTCTCCTCCGCGAAGTGCGCGTCGTCCACGATGAGGCACAGGGGCCGTTCGCGGGCGTGCGCCGCCAGCAGCTCGCCCGTAGCGCGCATGGCCAGCGAGCGCAGCGCGCCCGGGGCCGCGGCCCAGCTGTGCAGCTCTGGCCCGCCCGGCGCGTACCACCCGAGCGTCGCGGCCACGCCCGGCCACAGCTCCATGCCCAGCCGGGTGCCCAGCCGGTCGAGGATGGCGGTGCGGCCGTCCTCCTGCGTGTCGGTGTCGTCGCGGTCGAAGCCGTGCAGCGCCACGCGCAAGAGCGTGCGCAGCGTGCCTTCAGGGTCGCCCTGCACGGGCTCACGCGCGCGCAGGGAGTGGACGCGCGCGTGCGGCAGCGCGGCCCTCAGGCGCAGGCCCAGCGTGGAGGACAGGTGGCTCTTGCCGTGGCCCCGGTCGCCGCGCACGGTGACGATGGTGGGCGCCGCGTCCGTCACCGCGGACCGGGCGCTCTCCAGGAGCTGCTCCAGCTCCACGTCGCGGCCCACCAGCATCGCGCTGCCCAGCTGCAGCACGGTGGCGTCCGGCCGGGGCGCGGCGCCCGAGGGCGCGGGGCGCATCAGCCCGGACCGTCCCGCCACCGGCAGGCACGGCACCTCCGGCACGGCCTCCGCGGCGGCGGGGGAGAGCAGGGGCCCGCGCAGCTCCACGAGGTGGGGGTAGCGCTCCTCGCGCGCGAAGATGGCGCCCAGGTAGCGGGGAGCGCCGTCGCGGCGGCGCTGCACGGTGACGTTGGCCACGTCGACGATGGACACCGGGGCGAGTCCCCGCTCGGCCAGTCCTTCGGCGGCCCGCAGCGCGCGGCGCACGGGGTTCTCTCCCACGTCGGGGTCGAAGACGCCCGCGAAGCGCTCGCCCTCCGCGAAGGCCATGTGGCCTCCGTAGGCGGTCAGGGCCTTCTGCATCGCCACGGGGTTGGCGCGCGAGAAGGTGAACAGCACCGCCACCGAGCGGCGCGTCTGGGCGGGGCGCACCTCGGGCAGCAGGGTGAGCCGGGGCGCGGGCTGCACGGCGGACTGGCCCGCGTGGTCCAGCGCCGCGCGCAGGGCCTGGGCCACGGCGGCGGCGTCGCGGGGACGGCGCGCGGGCTCCTTGGCCAGGCAGCGCAGCACGACCTCCTCCACGGGTGGCGCCACCGGGGCGTACTCCGAAGGAGGCGGAGGCCGCAGCGACAGGTGCGCCTGGAGCACCTCCGTGAGCGAGCCGAAGAAGGGCGGACGGCCCGCGATGAGCTCGTAGAGGATGGCGCCCAGCGCGTACACGTCCGTGCGCGCGTCCAGGACCGCGTGGCCGGCGCACTGTTCGGGCGCCATGTATTCGGCGGTGCCGGCGAAGGAGGACGTGTCGCCGGGAGTGCCGTCGTCCGCGAGCACGCCGGGGGTCGGACGCTGCACCAGTCCGAAGTCGAAGACGCGGGCGCGCTTGTGGGCGTCGTCCAGGAAGACGTGCTCGGGCTTGAGGTCGCAGTGCACCAGTCCGTGCGCGTGCACGACGGCCACCGCCTCCAGGAGCGCGTTGGCGCGAGGCCCGAACTCCTGCGGCGACATGGGCCCGGACACCCGGGCCAGCCAGTCCGCCAGCGTGGGCAGGGGCACGTACTCCATGTCGACGAAGCGCTGTCCACCGGGCAGCGTGCCCACGGCATGGAGCGCGGGCACGGTGGGAGGACCGATGACGCGCAGGGCCTCCGCCTCGCGGGCCAGCTGCGCCTCCGCGAGCGCGATGCCGGGCCGCGCCAGCTTCAGCGCGATGCATTCACCCTCGGTGCCGTCGGCGGAGCGCTTGTGCGCGGCCAGCAGCACGCCGAAGCCACCGCGCGCGATGACCTTCTCGCAGCGGTAGCCCGGGACGTCGGGCACGACGAGCGAGGCATCGGATGGCGGAGCGATGGGAGGCGAGACGCCGGGCGGGCATGGCGCATGAGAGCCCTCCCAACGCCGCCCGCATGTGAGGCAGCGCGGCACGAGCGCCACTCTATGCCAGCGCCGCCGTGATTTCCGAACCACCAGGGTCGGTCATTCGACGGACACGTGAAGCATCCGTCAGAAGGCCGGAGGGCTTCCAGGCGTCACATCCTGTGAACCACGCGACACCGGACATCCGGGGCAGCCAGCAAGTCAGAGGGTCGACCGCGCACCGGCTGCGTCAATTCACACCGCATCGCGCAACGATGTCAGGAGTCCCTGCTAGCCCTGTTCAACAGGAGGAACAGGCATGAAAGGGATTCAGTCGCCGAGGCGCGAGTGGCTGTGCCTGGTGCTCATCGCGGGGCTGGTGGGCTGCGCGGGGGGACGTGCCGGTTCGTTGCCGGTGGGGCTGCACGGCTACGCGCGCTACCACAGCGCATCGCCGGCACCGTTGCATGGGGGCGCGGCGTCCGAGGGCGCGGGCGGCACGGTGGGGGATGAGGCTCCGGTGCGCGTGCCTCCGGGAACGGTGCTCATCGGGAGCGCGGAGGAACGGACGCGGCAGGCGGTGGAGCTGGGCCTGCTGGAGGTGGACGCGTTCGAGAAGCTCTTGCTGCGCGCCGGGCTGGAGGAGCCGCCGGTCCGTCGCAATCCCTTCACGCCCGAGGACGCGGCGGAGGTGCTGAACCGGCTGATGGGGAGGCCGGTGACGCCAGGCACGTATCCGCCGCGCATGGCGGCGGGCTTCGTGCTGCGCGAGGTGCTGGAAGGCGGCGCGGTGTCGCGCGAGGAGTTGGTGCGCCGGGTGGAGCGCTTCGTCCGGGAGCAGGTGGCGGTGCTGCGGCCGGACGGGTACCTGGCCTGGGCGCTCGATGGGCGCACGCAGCAGAAGGTGGGGACCGTGCAGTGGAAGGACGGGACCTTCCGCGCGGGCAACTTCGAGCTGGGGCGCTTCTACAGCGGCAAGGGCGGTGTCTTCCGCGGAGTCGATGCGCAGCTGCGTGCGGCGGATTGGCGCCCGCTCGCGGAGGTGTACGACGACGCGGATGTCCTCAGTCGCTCCCTGGATGGCGCGGAGGACGCGTTCGTGGAGCTGTACCACGGCATGGGGCAGTTGCTGTCCCATCCCACGGACAGCTTCGCGAGTCTGCGCCATCTCCCGCAGGGCGTGGCGGCGCTCATCGCGTCATCGCCCGAGTATTGGGAGCGCTTCCGGTACATGACGGAGGGCGAGCAGATCCGCGAAGCCGCGCGGCTGACCACGAACGTCATCACACTGTGGGGCACGGCCTCGGTGACGACGCGCACGTTGACGCGAGCAGCGGCGGGAGTGGAGGCCACCGTGCCCGTGCTCGCGGTGTCCGCGGAGGGACTGCTCAGTGTCGAGCGCGTCGCGGTGCCCGTGGGACGCGCGGCGGCGGTGCTGAGTGGAGGACCCGGGGCGGCCATCGTCCTCCAGAAGGCCAACGCGACACCGGCTCCAGCCGAGCCAGGAAAGTGGGGGCCAGCCGAGGAGTCGATGTCCGCGCGGGCCCGGCGCTACCAGGAGCAGATCTCCGGGCACTCAGCGGACGAGGCCTACTGGGTCGGTGGAGTGGGAAGGAACAGCGGCGGCGTGAAGTTCGACGGCTTCCGGGACGGAGTGCTACGGGAGGCCAAGGGACCCGGCTACGCGAACAAGTTCCAGGAAAGCCTGGCGCCAAAGGGCTGGTTCGAGGAAACGGGGGCCAGGCAGCTCCGGGACCAAGCGGAGCGGCAGTGGAGAAAGACGCGGAACATGGGAGTCCGCATCGAGTGGCATGTCGCGGAGAAGAAAGCGGCGGATGCCATCCGGAGCCTTCTCAAGGGTGATGGTATGGACGGAATCGAAGTCGTTCACACTCCGGCACGCTGATCAGAGGACCCCTTGACCACCGAGTCCAAGCCCCAGGCCTACCCGGATAGCTTCTTTGTGGGTGCCTACTGGGGGGCACGTCGGGAGTCGCCAGAAGCGTGCGCGCGTCGTGCGGCGGTCTTCCTGGAGCTCCTGGCAGCATGCGATCCGCTCCTGGCCCACTGGTACAAGTCCATCCGTTCCCGTAAGGGCACGCAGAAGCTGTCATTGATGCCGCCCGACGTGTCAGTGCTCACGGACTTGTTCCGGCGGGGCGTCAACCGTGAGGGCCGAGGACCCGTTATCGAGGAACTGGGCCTCCGCGTCGGCTTCCTCAACGGAGGTGCCGCCTCCGATGACGCACGCCTGAGCATCAAATGCGGAGCCTTCGATGCCCCCAGTCCCAACAACTGCATCTTGTCCCTCCCATTCGACGGACCGACCGCGGAGCGGGTGTTGACCCCCTCCGTGCTGGAGGCCGTGATGCGCGGAATGGTGGTCGCGTGGGAGCCGGACTGGATCGCGGCCATGTCCAGAGATCATCGGGATCTGGATGATCCGGACAACAGGACCAACGCATGGGTCGGCTGGGTGACCTACTTCTCCAAGCAGCGAGGCACCGTGCCCCCACTGCCCGCGCCCGTGCGAATCGAACCGGTGGAGGACAAGGGCACGCTCATCCTCCTGACCCCGGAACGCTTCACGGTGGCCAACCCGGAGCACGTGGCCCTGGCCAATCGCGTGCGCGAGTTGCTCACCCGGGCCGGGCTCATCAAGACCCGCTGAAAGAAAAACGGCGCGCTCCACCCTGGCTGGCGGAGCGCGCCAACAACAGTCCTACCGCTGCGGCACCTCAATCGCACGCAGCAGCGACCCATCCTGTCCAGGTACCCGCGCACGCAACAGCAGCGCGGCCCCAGGCTCCGCGGACGTCAGGGCCTGTGCCGCCTCCGCGACGCCAGACACCTTCTGGTCACCCACCTGCGTCAGCACCATCCCGGGCGCCAGGCCCGCGCGCTCCGCGGGGCTGCCGGACTCCACCGCCACCACCTGCGCGCCGCCGCTGCCGTCCTGCGCCTCCGACAGCCTCAGGCCCATCCGCTTCGACAGGGGCGCGGGCGTCGAATCCCGAGGCGTCATCTCCTCCTCACCCCGCTGAGTCGGCCGGGTGCCCAGCTTCACCGGCACCTCCATCGCCTTGCCGCCGCGCACCAGGCTCACCTTCACCTCGCTGCCCGGCTTGAGCAGCGCCACCGCGCGCGTCAGCGATCCGGCGGAGTCCACCGCGCGCTCGCCCACGGACGTGATGATGTCCTCCTCGCGCAGGCCCGCCTTCGCACCGGGGCCGCCCGCGCTGACGCCGGCCACCACCGCGCCCTTCGCCGCGTCCACGCGCAGCGCGCGCGCCAGCTCCGGCGTGAGGTCCTGCACCGCCAGGCCCACCCAGCCCCGGCGCACCACGCCCGTCTCCTGGAGCTGCGGCAGGAGCGCCTGGATGAGGTTCGCCGGCACCGCGAAGCCAATGCCCGTCGCGCCGCCGATGATGGCCGTGTTCATGCCCACCACCTCGCCCTTCATGTTGAAGAGCGGGCCGCCGGAGTTGCCGGGGTTGATGGCCGCGTCCGTCTGCAGGAAGTCGTCATATGGACCCGCGTGGATGTCGCGCGCCCGGGCGGACAGGATGCCCGCGCTCACGCTCGACGCGAGCCCGAACGGATTGCCAATGGCCATCACCGGATCGCCCACGCGCAGACCATCCGAATCCCCCAGCTTCACGAACGGCAGGTTCCCGGACACGCCCTTCAACTGGATGAGCGCCACGTCCGTGAGCGCGTCGCGGCCCAGCACCTCCGCCTCGAACGAGCGCCCGTCCTCCAGCTTCACCCGGACGGTGTCCGCGCCCTCCACCACGTGGTTGTTCGTGAGCACCAGGCCGGACGGGTCGATGACGAAGCCCGACCCCAGCCCCTGCTTCGAGGGCGCGCCGCCCTCGCCAAAGGGATTCTGTCTGCCCTGCATTCCGAAGCGCTCGGCGAGGCCGGGGGGCAGGCCCTGCATCATCCCCCCCATCGCGGGGCGGGCGCGCGCCTGCACCTCCACGTTCACCACCGCGCCCTTCACGGTGTCCACGAGCGGCGCCAGCGACATGAGCGCGCCGGGAGACCCGGGCGTGGGTGAATAGACCGCCGGCTCCACCTTCGCGCCCGAGGGCGTGGTGGCTGTCTTCAACGACAGCGTGGGTCGGGCGGGGGGAGCCACGTCCGCGGCCGGCTTGCAGGCCCCCAGGGCGACCAGGGGCATCAGCGTGAGCGTGCGGGCAAGGTGGCGGCGGGACGGAAGCGTGCGGACCATCGTGCGTTCTCCTTGAGTGGCGGCCGGAAGAGGGCCTTCCGGTCGGAGATGGGAAAGAAAGAGTCGAACCGGATGCGGTGGGCACCCTGGGAAGGAGGCAGCGGTCCCGTTCCACCAGCGACACCGGGAGCCACCGGTGGCCCAGCTGCCTGAAGGGAGCTCTTGGAGGAAGCCCCGCATCCGGTCCGACGCCGGGACTCCATTGCAGTCCGTGGGCCAACCCCTCCAGAACCCCCCTTCAGAGGGGAACCGGGCCCCAGAAGGCCCCAGGGCGCGGGGCAAAGTGCCCCAACCGGGGCATTTCGCCCGGGGGCGGCGTGCCCCAGACCCCGCCCCCGCGGCTCCCGCCAGACATGGCACGGCGGATGCTCATGGAGCGAAAGGTCCCCCCGCGAGCGTCGCCGCCGCGGCACCTTCAACCCCTCCAGGAGTTCACGCCCATGGTGCACGAGCAATCAGAAGGAGTCGCGCGCGGCGCGGCCTGGGAAGACCCCCACTCGGAGCCCGCGAGGCCTCCTCGCATCCTGGTCGCGGATGATCAGACGGAGATGCGCACGCTCATCCGCAAGATGCTGGTGCGGCGCGGTTATGACGTGGTGGAGGCGTCGGACGGGCCGGACCTGGTGCGCGTCCTCATTGAAGGGCTGACGGCGGAGGAGTCGCGCGCGCCCGACCTCATCATCACGGACGTGCGCATGCCGGGCTTCACGGGCCTGGAGGTGCTCGCCCGGCTGCGGCGCGAGCAGTGGAACACGCCGGTCATCCTCATCACCGCCTTCGGCGACGTGCACCTGCACCGCGAGGCCCTGCGCCTGGGGGCTGCCTGTGTGCTCAACAAGCCGTTCGACATGGACGAACTGCGAGGCGCGGTGGAGGTGGCCCTCGCGGTGACACGCGAGTGACGCCACCCCGGGTGATGGCGCGCTAAGGTGGCGCGGCAATGCCTGTCGCAAGGAAGCCCATGCGCCGCCTCCCCTGGTCCCTCTCGTTGTCGCTCCTGTGCCTGGCATGCGCGCCCACGCAGCGCCAGACGCCGGACGCGGGCACTCCGGAGGTCAAGCCCCAGAGGCTGGTGGCGCACATCGTCCACACCTACCCGCACGACCCCACGGCGTTCACGCAGGGGCTCCAGTTCCACCAGGGCCAGCTCTACGAGAGCACCGGTGAGAAGGGCGACCTGCGCCGCATCTCGCTGGAGCAGGCGGCGCCCCTGTGGAAGCAGCCCCTGCCGGACGTGTTCCCAGAGGGGCTCGCGAGCGACGGACAGCGGCTGTACCAGCTCACCTGGCAGGACGAGACGCTCTTCGTGTGGAACGGCGCGCCGCCCGCGCAGGAGAAGCAGGTGGAGTACGACGGCGAGGGCTGGGGCCTGTGCTACTGGCAGGGCCAACTGGTGCGCAGCGACGGCACGTCCACGCTGCGCTTCCACGACCCGAAGGACTTCCACGTGAAGTCCCAGGTGCAGGTGACGTTGCAGGGTGTGCCGCAGGAGATGCTCAACGAACTGGAGTGCGCGGAGGACGGCGTCTACGCCAACGTCTGGCATTCCAACAACATCCTGAAGATTGATTACGCCACGGGCCGCGTGCTGGCGGTCATCGACGCATCGGCGCTGGCGCAGGCGGTGCGAGGCCGGGTGCGCAGCTACGAGGCGGTGCTCAACGGCATCGCGCTGGAGCCCGGCACCGGCCGCCTGTTCCTCACCGGCAAGCTGTGGCCCGACCTCTTCGAAGTGACGCTGGTGGGGCCCGCCGCCACGCCGTAGCGCATTCCAGTCCTCCCGCTTCAGGCGGAGGGGGACTCACCCTGTCTGGAAAAGCGCCGCCGCACGGTCCGGACCACCTCCGCGTCCCAGCGCGGTGACAGCAATTCCAGCGCGGTCCGCCGGAAGGGCAGGGCACACGCCAGGCACGCCAGCGTCGCGGCCAGTCCAATGAGCGTGTTCTGCCAGGAGCCCAGGTTCCACTGCCCGGACCATGACCACGGCTCCATGCTCGTGGGCCACAGGTAGTGGATGGGCCAGTCCGGCCCGCTGCCGGCGAGGTCGCACAGCAGATGACCGTGGAACGCAGCCACCGACAGCAGGGCCACCGCTGCTCTTTGCCGCGCCAGCGCCGTACACACCGCCATGGTGACGAGCGCTCCCACGTAGCCATGAAAAATCACGTGGTGATAACGCGAATAAAGCTCTTCACCCGCCAGCAATGACAAACCATCCAGGTCCGGCGCGAGTCCCGCGCAGGTGACCAGGATGCGGTCACGCCGTTCGCGCAGGCCTTGCGAGAGGAGCCAGGACAATTCGGCGTGGACGATGGGATTCATGGGTGTGCACTAGCGTACGGCATGCCGGGGCCACGGCGAAGGTTCCCGGGGCAGTGCGTTGAGAAAGTGGGGGGCAATGACTCATCATGAATTCCATCTCCGCGCACCCGCGTCTGGGCATCGCCACGCTTTTTGAAGCGCACGCACGAAACACACCCGAGGCCGTGGCGCTGCATTCTGACGGCGGTGTGCTCCGCTATGACACGCTCAACCGGCGCGCGAACCGGCTGGCGCGGCGGCTCCAGGCGCTCGGTGTGGGGCTCGACCAGCCCGTGGGCATCCTCGCCGAGCGCACACCGGAAACAGTGGTGGGATTGCTGGGCATCCTGAAGGCAGGAGGCGCCTATCTCCCCCTGGACCCGAGTCATCCTCCGGAGCGGCTCGCCGCGATGGTGGCGGACTCCGGGGTGCGGGTCCTCGTCGGACGGCGTGAGGCGGTCCAGGGGCTGCGCTTCCAGGGGCACGCCGTCGAGCCTCCCTCTTCGGATGAACCTCTGGAGGCGCAGGATGCCGTGAACGTGAAGAGCGGAGCGGGGCCGGACTCGCTGGCGTATGTGCTCTACACGTCCGGCTCCACGGGCAGGCCCAAGGGTGTGTGCATCCCGCACCGGGGCGTGGCGCGGCTGGTGCTGGACGAAGGCTTCATGGGCTTCCGGCGCGAGGACCGAGTCCTCCAGGCCGCTTCGTATGCCTTCGATGCCTCGACGCTGGAGGTCTGGGGCGCGCTGCTGAACGGCGCGACGCTGTGTCTGGTTTCACGGGATACCCTGCTGTCGCCTCCGCTCCTCGCGGCGAAGCTCCAGCGGGATGCCATCTCCGCCGCGGTGCTGAGCACGTCGCTGTTCCATCAACTGGCCGCCGCCATCCCGGATGCGTTCGGCGGGCTCCGTGTCCTGATGGTGGGCGGCGACGTGCTGGACCCCAAGTGGGTGGCGCGAGTCATGGCGAAGGGAAAGCCCCAGCGGCTGCTCAACAGCTATGGCCCCACGGAGTGCACCACCTCCGCGACGGCGTATGAGCTCCTCGCGCCTCCGGAGCCGGGCGTGTCCATTCCCATCGGCAGACCGCTCGCTCGGCTCCAGTTGCATGTCCTGGACGACGCGGGGAAGCCGCTGTCCGTGGGCGAAGTGGGGGAGCTGTACCTGGGCGGAGAGGGGCTCGCGCGGGGCTACCTGAACCGCCCCGTCCTCACCGGCGAGCGGTTCCTGCCGGATCCGTTCAGCGACGTGCCCGGGGCGCGGATGTACCGGACGGGAGACCGGGCGCGGTGGCTCCAGGATGGCAACCTGGAGTTCCTGGGGCGGGTGGACCACCAGGTGAAGATTCGCGGCGCGCGAGTCGAGCTGGCGGAGATCGAGAGCGTCCTGCGCACCCACCCGCGAGTCGGTGACGCCGTGGTCCGAGTGCACGAGGTCTCCCCGGGCGACAAGCGGCTCGTCGCGTATGTCTCACCGCGCGGGGTGGAGGACGCGGAGCTGCGCGCGTATCTGGGGACGAAGCTGCCGGACTTCATGCTTCCCCATGCGGTCATGGCGCTGGAGCACATGCCGCTCAACGCCAGCGGCAAGGTGGACCCCTCGCGGCTTCCAGTGCCGCGCTTTGGTTCGGGGGAGGGGGAGACACCGCGCACGCTGCTGGAGCAGGAGATTGCTCGCGTCTGGTCGGAGGTCCTGGGGACGCAGCAGGCGGGAACGCAGGACCGCTTCATGGAGTCAGGCGGGGACTCGCTGCTCGCGATCCGTTTCATTGAGCGGCTGGAGCAGGCGGTGTCGGTCCGTCTGCCCGTGCGGACGCTCTTCGACAGTCCGAACATCGCGGAGCTGGCGCGGTCGGTGGAAGCGGCGCGGGGAACGATGCGAAGCATCGATGTACCCCCCATCGTCCCGGTGGACCGGACACAGCCCCTGCCCCTGTCTGATTCCCAGCGGCAACTGTGGCTCCTGGAGCAGCTGGCACCCCGGAGCGCCG
Organism: Corallococcus sp. AB030; assembly: GCF_003668965.1. Classification (NCBI taxonomy): domain Bacteria; kingdom Pseudomonadati; phylum Myxococcota; class Myxococcia; order Myxococcales; family Myxococcaceae; genus Corallococcus; species Corallococcus sp. AB030. The sequence goes on along the minus strand of NZ_RAWQ01000017.1, from coordinate 29,758 downwards.
TCTACAACGAGCCCTTCACGCTGTATCTGCCCGGTGACCTCCAGCCCGAAGCGCTGGAGCGCGCGTTCCGGTCACTCATCGCCCGGCATGAAGTGCTGCGGACGACCTTCGGCTCCACTCCGGACGGTCCGTTCCAGCGCGTGCATCCGGACATGCAGTTCCACCTGCGACGTGTGGACCTGCACGCTGTGCCCGGAAGCCTGCGGAGCGCGAAGGCATTGCAGTTGGCCACCCAGGAGGCGCGTGAGTCCTTCGACCTGGAGCACGGGCCGCTGCTGCGTGCGACGTGGATGCGATTGAGCGCGACGGAGAGCCGCCTCGCCCTGGTGATGCACCACCTCATCGTGGATGGCTTCACGATGGCGGCGTTCCTCCAGGAACTGCACGGGTTCTACCTGGCGGAGGCACCTTCGCTGCCGCCACTGCCGCTCCAGTACGGCGACGCCGCTGTCTGGCAGCAGGGGGGCCGCTACCAAGAGGCCATCGCATCGCACCTGGACTGGTGGAAGCAGACGCTCGCGGGGGCTCCGCACCTGGAACTCCCCATGCAGCATCCCCGCCCCCAGGTCCCGAGCTTCCGCGGGGCCAAGCACGTCGTGCGAATCCCCGGAGACCTGCTGGAGTCCGTGAAGGCGCTGGGACGTGGAGAGGACTCCTCGCTCTTCATGACGATGCTGTCCGTGTTCGGCGCGCTGCTGCACCGCTACTCGGGGGCGGAGGACCTCATCGTCGGCGGTGCCTTCTCCGGGCGGAGCCGCGCGGAGTCGCGGGCCATCTCCGGGCACTTCGTGAACCTGCTGCCGCTGCGGCTGCGATTCTCCGAAGGGCTGACCGTACGAGGCCTGTTGGCACAGGTGCGTCGCGTCTGCCTGGAGGCGCTCGAACATCAGGACGCGCCGCTCGTGCGCATCGTGGAGGCGGTGAACCCGGCGCGCATCCCTGGCGCCAACCCGTTGTTCCAGGTGTGCTGCACGCTGGAGCCGCGCATCGCGGTGCCGGCGTCGGACTGGAGGGTGGAGCCCCACGACGTCGACACAGGGACGTCGAAGCTCGACCTCTCCATCGAGCTGGATGAGCGGCCCGACGGCATGTCCGTGCGGTGGGAGTACGCGCTGGACGTCTTCGAGCCCTGGATGATCCACCAGCTGGGTCAGCACTTCGTGACGCTGCTGCGCGAGGCAACACAGGACCCGGAGCAACGGGTCTTGGCGTTGCCGCTGCTCTCGGAGGCGGAGCAATCACAGGTGCTCGCCTGGGCTCATGGACCCGTGCGCGACGTGTCGCACGCGGACTGTCTGCACCCCCTGTTCGAAGCACAGGTGGTGCGCACGCCAGACGCGCCGGCCCTCGTCTTCCAGGGACGGTCCCTGAGCTACCGGACGCTGAACGCGGAAGCGAACCGGCTGGCCCATCACCTCATCTCCCAGGGCGTCCGGCCTGGAGACTTCGTGGGCATCTGTGTCCAGCGTTCCTTCGAGCTGATCATCGCCCTGCTGGCGACATTGAAGTCGGGCGCGGCCTACGTGCCGCTGGACCCCGCCTATCCCAGGGCACGGCTGGAGTTCACGGTGCGGGACGCGGGGCTGAGGCTCATCCTCGCGCAGGAGACGACGCTCGCGCTCATGGACGGTGTGGGCGTCCCGGTGGTCGCGCTGGAGCAGGTGCGCGGCGGTCCGGAGGACACGCCACGGGTCCACGTCACCGGGGATGACCTCGCGTATGTCATCTACACCTCCGGCTCGACGGGGCAGCCCAAGGGCGTGTGCATCAGCCACCGGAGCGCGGCGCACCTGACGGAGACCGTGGCCTGGGACTTCGGCTTCGCACCGGGACAGCGCGTGGCGCAGTGCGCGCGGTATGGCTTCGACTTCTCCGTCGCGGAGATCTTCCCGACGCTCTCCTCCGGCGCCACGCTGTACCTCATGGCCCAGGAGGACGTGGCCGCCGGTGAGGAGCTGGCGGACTTCCTGGAGACCCAGCGCATCCACACCGCGATGTTCACGCCGTCTGCGCTGGGCTCCATGGCGTGGCGGGCGCTTCCGGACCTGAAGACGCTCGCGATTGGAGGCGAGGAGCTTCCCGCGCGGCTCGTGGACACGTGGGCTCCGGGCCGCCGGTTCATCCAGGTCTACGGGCCCACCGAGGCCACGGTCTTCACGACGACCGTGGAGTGCATGGCCGGCGAGGGCCCGTACCCCATCGGGACACCCCTCTCCGGTTACGAGGTCTACCTGCTGGATGAAACCCTGATGCCGGTCCCGGTGGGCGTGCGCGGCGCGCTCTACATCGGAGGCAAGGGGCTGGCGCACGGCTACCTGCACCGCCCCGAACTCGACGCGGAGCGGTTCATCCCGCATCCCTTCAGCTCCGAACCGGGCGCGCGCCTCTACAAGAGCGGAGACATCGCCAGTCATCGCCCGGACGGCGGCATCGACTTCCACGGGCGCTCCGACCGCCAGCTCAAGCTGCGCGGCTTCCGCATCGAGCTGGGCGAGATCGAGGCTGCGCTGCGCAAGCACCCCGATGTCCGGGACGCCGTGGTCGAACCGCGGCTGCTCGCGGGAGAGCGGCACCTGGTGGGCTACGTCATCCCCCGGGATGCCGCTGTGACGCCTTCGTTCAAGGAATCGCTGGGCGAAACACTTCCCCCACACATGGTTCCCCGGGAGTGGGTGCTGCTGGATGCGTTCCCGATGGGGCCCACGGGGAAGCTCGACCGCGGCGCGCTGCCATTGCCTTCCGTCAATGCCCAGGCTGCTCCCGAAGCGCCCGCGTCCACGGAGCGTGAGAAGGCATTGGAGCGCATCTGGTGCCGGATTCTCGGCGTGGAACGCGTCGGCAGGCAGGAGGGGTTCTTCGACGCGGGTGGGAACTCGCTGCTGCTCACTCGGGTCCAGTCCGCGCTGGCGTCGGAGCTGGGCATCCGCGTGAGCATGGCCACGCTGTTCCAGTTCCCGACCCTTGAATCCCTCGCGCGGCACCTGGACGCGGACTCGCACGTGCGACCGGTGACGCCGGAGCCCTCGCGAACCCTCGCGCGTTCCCCTGGCCCCATCGCCATCATCGGTACGGCCGGGCGGTTCCCGGGAGCACCCAGCGTCGAAGCGCTGTGGACGTTGCTGGTGGAGGGCCGTGAGGGCTTGTCCCGCTTCAGCCGGGAGACGCTGCTCGATGCGGGCGAGGATCCTCAGCTCCTGGACGACCCTTCCTATGTCCGTGCCTCCGGGCTGCTGGAGGACGTCGAGTTCTTCGACGCAGCCTTCTTCGGCTACAGCCCCCTGGACGCGCGGCTGATGGATCCGCAGCTCCGCATGTTCCTGGAGTGCGCATGGGAGGCACTCGAAGCGGCGGGCTACGACCCGAAGCGGCTGCCCGGCAAGGCGGGGCTGTTCGCGGGCTCGGGAGTGCCGCGCTACTGGTTGGATCAGGTGATGCCGCGCTTCCGTTCGCTGTCCGTGGCCGCGGAGGCGTACCGGTCCATCCTGGGCAATCCATGGCAGTTCCTCGCCACGGCGACGGCGTATCAACTGGGCCTGCGTGGGCCCGCGCTCACGGTGCAGACCGCTTGCTCCACGTCACTGGTGGCCGTGCACCTGGCCTGCCAGAGCCTGCGCGCGGGCGAATCCGATGTGGCCCTGGCGGGAGGCATCTCCCTCTTCGCGTCCGGTCCGTCCGGTTACCTCCATGAGGCAGGTGGCATCACCTCTCCGGATGGACACTGCCGTCCCTTCGACGCGAAGGGGCAGGGGACGGTGCCCTCCAGCGGCGTGGGCATCGTGGTGCTCAAGCGCCTGGAGGATGCGCTTCGGGATGGAGACTCCATCCATGCCGTCATCCGGGGCTCGGCCATCAACAACGACGGAAACGCCAAGGTCGGCTTCACCGCCCCGAGCGTGGAGGGCCAGCGCGACGTCATCACGCGAGCACACGCCGACGCGGGCGTTGCCGCTCGTGACATCACCTACGTCGAAGCCCACGGCACGGCGACGCCACTGGGCGACCCGCTGGAGGTCCAGGCGCTGCGGCTCGCCTTCGGAGCCCGTGAGGCGTCGGAGCCCGCGGTGGTCCTGGGGGCGCTCAAGAGCAACGTGGGGCACCTGGACTCGGCGGCCGGGGTGGCGGGGTTGATCAAGACGACGCTGGCCCTGGAGCACCGCTTCCTCCCGGGCACCGTCCACTTCGAGCAGCCCCATCCGGAAGCGGGCCTGGAGCGTTCGCCCTTCGTCGTGAGTCGCGAAGGGCGGCCGTGGTCCCTGCCTGAGGGTTTCCCACGTCTCGCGGGCGTCAGCGCGTTTGGCATTGGAGGAACGAATGCGCACGTCGTCCTCGAAGAGGCACGCCCCGCGCCCACCGTCGACGTGAGCACGTCGGCGGCGGAAGTGCTGGTGCTCTCGGCGCGGAGCGGGGATTCATTGAACGCGGCTTCGCGGCGGCTCGCGGATCATCTGGAACGGCATCCGGAGCAGCCCCTGGCGGACGTCGCGTACACGTTGCAGGAGGGACGGACGGCGTTCGGATACCGGCGCGCCATCGCGTGCGAGACACCCACGGAGGCCATCGCGAAGCTCCGGCGGGACGAGCCCGTGAAGCCCGCTTCGTCCCCGTATCCTGAAGTGTGCTTCCTGTTCCCGGGGACGGGCACCCAGGAGGCGGGCATGGGTGCGGCGTGGTACCGGCGCGCTCCGGCGTATCGCGAGGCCTTCGATGCATGCGCCGCCCTCTTCGGTCCGGAGATGGAGCGCGACCTTCGTGCCGTGCTGCTCACCGACGAGCGCGGAGCAAAGGCGGAGAAAGCACTGCGAGCACCCTCGCTGGGCATGGCCGCCATCTTCACGACGGAGTACGCGCTGTCGCGGCTGCTGGGTGCCTGGGGTCTCCACCCGACGAGCCTCCTGGGCCACAGCCTTGGGGAATACGCCGCCGCGTGTCTCTCCGGCGTCCTGTCGCTGGAGCAGGCCGTGTCGCTGGTCGCGCTGCGCGGCCGCCTCTGCGATGCACTGCCACCGTCCGGCATGCTGGCCGTGCCCCTGTCGGAAGGCGTGCTCACGCAGGCGCTGCCACCTGGACTGTCCCTGGCCGCGGTCAACGGACCCGGGCAGTGTGTGGTGTCCGGCGCGTTGGAGGTGTTGGAGGACTTCGTGGCGCGGCTGCGGGAGCGGGGCGTGAGGACGAAGCGGTTGCCGAACGCGAGCGGGTTCCACTCCGCGCTCGTGGAGCCCGCGATGCAACCGCTCACGGACCTGGCCAGGTCGATGCGCCCGAAGTCCCCGGCGATTCCCCTCATCTCCAACGTCACGGGCACCTGGCTGACCGCGGACGACGCGCACGACCGCACGTACTGGGCCCGTCACCTGAGGCACACGGTCCGGTTCTCCTCGGGGCTGGAGCTGCTGCTGGAGGACCGCGAGCGGTTGTTCGTGGAGGTGGGACCGGGACAGACGCTCTCAGCGTTGACGCTGTTGAACCACCGGGTAGGGCGGGAGCGGCTCGTGTTGCACACGCTCGGAGTGTCTACGGGACGGCGTCATCCACCGGAGAGTGATGAACAGGCCCTGCTCCATGCCGTGGGACAGCTCTGGTCCGCGGGCTTCTCCGTGGACTGGGGCATGGTGCGCGGCAGCGGACCGCGCAGGCGCGTCGTGCTGCCGACGTATCCCTTCGAGCGCAAGCGGTACTCGCTGGCGGAGAAGACGCCACGGCTGCCTCGGCCTGAAGTCACGAACGAGCCTCGGCCGCTCAGCCGTGAAGAGGTCCACGCCTCCATGGAAGCACTCTGGAAGGAGCTGCTCGGCGTGGACACGCTGACGCCGGACAGCCACTTCTTCGAGCTGGGCGGCACGTCGCTCCTGGTCGTGCAGCTCAACCGCGAACTCAAGACGCGGCTGTCGGTGAGCCTGTCACTGCATGCGGTGCTGGAACACCCGACGCTGGGCGCATGGGTGCGAGCGGTCCAGGACGAGCTGGAGCGTACGGGGCGGCCACTCACCAAGGCGGCACCGCTCCGGATGGAACTCCAGGAGGGACGGCGCGGACGCACGCCGCTCTTCCTGGTGCAGCCCATTGGGGGCACCGTCTACACGTACCTGCCGCTGGCGAAGCAGCTGGGCGCGGACACGCCGGTCCACGCGTTCCGCGCATCGGGGCTGGAGCCCGGTGAGGTGCTCTACCGCGACGTGTCCGCGATGGCCCGCGCGTACGTGGACGAACTGCTGACCTTCCAGCCCCAGGGCCCCTTCTGGCTGGGCGGCCACTCCTCGGGCGGCGTCATCGCCTACGAGATGGCGGTCGAGCTGCTGAAGCGGGGCCACTCCGTGGCGGGGGTCATCCAGATCGACACGGTGACGGTGGACGACTCGCACAGGCTGAACATCCGGAGCGTGGGAGACGTGCTCCGGCTCATCGACGCGTTCCAGGAGATCTCCCCGCGCGCGGCGGACGGGCTGCGGACGGCGATGGAGCTCGACACTCGGCTGCGCGACGTGGTGCTCGCCACCAACGAGGCCATCGCCGCGTACGCGCCGGGACGCCACGCGGTGCCGCTCGTGTACCTGCGGGCCACGGAGCGGGATGCGGTGCTGGACTCGCACGCGGCGGCCTGGTGGAAGGCGCTGACGACCGCTTCGTTCCAGTCCCACGACGTGCGCGGCAATCACTTCACCGTCATGGAGGAACCCCACGTGGCGGAGGTGGCGCGGCTCATCCGTGAGCAGCTGACAGCGGGAAGGGGAGGGGAGCGCGATGACCTCGACGCGGGATGAATGGAAGATGGAACTCTCACGGCGCTTCACCGCGTTCGTGGAGGCCTACGAGCGGGGCAGCCTGGAGGCCCTGTCCGAGCTGTTCTGGCACGACGACGACATCGTGGTCGTGGGCACGCACTCCAACCTCCACTTCATCGGCTGGGCGCAGGTGGAGCACTCCTTCCGCACCCAGTTCGGGAGCCTGCGCGACATCCGTGTGACGCTGCGCTCGGAGCAGCTCTGGCACGGGGGCGCACCGCCCTCCACGATGGCCTGCCTCACGGTGCCCGCGATGGACATCGCCCTGGTCGCGGGCGGCAGGCCCGTCACCTTCGAGGGCATCCGCGTGGCTTGCGCCTTCGAACGCCGGGGCGTCGAGTGGCGGATGGTCCAGATGCACTGGTCGCTTCCGCGCACGGAGGTGCTGGTGGACCACAAGCGCCGCTGATTACCCCGGAGGCAGCGGCGAGCGTCGCGGCGTGCCCAGCAGCTCCAGCGTGCGCAGCGCCACGTCCGCCAGCGTGGACGTGCATGGCATGCAGCCCCCGCCGCAGCAGGGAGCCCAGTCGCCCTCCGGATCCCTCAGCAATGGATACACACAGCCCCGTAGGGACTGGGGCAGCCCCGCGTCGTCACAAGCTTGAAGCAGCGCCGCCTGCACGGTGGCATCCTTCACATCCATGGCCACATCTTCCTAACTGACACCCGGAAGGAAGGCAGCCCATGCGCACGACCTCATCCGACCCGCGCTTCTCCCGCCGCGCCTCCGTGGTGCTCCTGGCGTTCCTCGCCTGCGCATGCACGAGGCCCGGCCCGTCCTCCCGCCCACCCGCGGACGACCCCACGCTGCGCCTCATGGACACCTTGCGAGCGCACGCACGGACGCTCGCTCCGGTGTGCTCGCCCTCCGCGGAGCTGCTCCAGCCCGGAGGCGGCATCGACCTGGAGCGCCTCCACGCCGCCGGTCACCCGGTCGTCGTCTGGACCGTGAACGACCTGCCCACGATGCAGGCCCTGCTCCAGCGCGGCGTGGACGGCATCATCACCGACCAGCCGGACCTCCTGATGCAGGCGGTGCGCGACTTCGACGCCAACGGCGACGGCACCCCTGGGGACCTGCTGGACGCGGACGGGCTCATCGACCCGAAGCGCTTCGATGCGCAGGGCCACCGGGGCGCGCGGAACCTGCGGCCGGAGAACACGCTGCCCTCCTTCGAGGCCGCGCTCGACCACGGGATGCCCACGCTGGAGCTGGACACCGTCCTCACCGCCGACGGCGTCGTCGTGGTCTCCCACGACCTGAACCTGTTCCCCACGAAGTGCCGCCACGCGGATGGAAGCCCGCTGACCGCTCCTGTTTCCATCGCGACCCTCACCGTCGCGGAGCTCCAGGCCCGCTTCGTCTGCGACCAGCTCCTGGAGGACCGTCCGGACCAGAAGAACGACCGCGCGCTCTCTCCGGAGGCCGTCGCGTTCGCCGACCGCACCGGACTCCCGGACCCCTACACAGTCCCCACCCTGAGCCAGGTGTTCGCCTTCGCGACGGACCAGGCGGACGCCGCCCATGAAGCCCGCGACCCGCTCCGCGCCCGGAACGCCCGCCGTGTGCGCTTCAATGTGGAACTCAAACGGACAACAGAGAAGACAGACATTGCTCCAGCCCATGGCGACGCGGTCGCCCGGCTCATCCATGAAGCTGGGCTCGTCCAGAGGTCGGACGTGCAGTCCTTCGACCTGCGCGCCGTGCGCTCCGTGCAGGAGCGACACCCGGAGCTGCGCACCGCCGTCCTCCTGAGGACGCGCCCCACCGCCGCGGATGTGGAGGCGGTCGAGTAGCCAGACGGTCCACTCCCCGACCGGGAAATCAAGGATTTAGTCAGGCGACGAAATCAACTTGCGCAAAATCGTTAGGGGCCTTACTAGACGCCTCGTCTTGGTCCCTACCCGCCCGAAAACCGCCACGCCGATGAAGCTCGTGCCCCGGTACGAGCGGCTGAAGCAGATGGCTCAGCGCTTCCCCTCGCTCGACCCCAGCGCCATCGAGACGTGTCTGACGATGCTGCGTCTCTCCAATGAACTGACCGGGGCCTACGAGGCGCACTTCGCACGGCACGGCGTGTCTCACGGACGCTTCGTCGTGCTGGTGCAGTTGTTCGCGGCGGAGGACGCGGGGGACACCCTGCGCCCCGCGGACCTCGCGGAGCTGTCGAGCTGCAGCCGCGCGACCATCACCGGCCTCCTGGACACGCTGGAGAAGGACGGCTTCATCTCCCGCACGGATCACCCCGAGGACCGGCGCATGTACTCCGTGCACCTCACCTCGAAGGGGCGCGAATTCATCCAGGGGATGATGCCCGACCACTACCGCCGCATCGCCGCGCTCATGGCTCCCTTGAGCATGGATGAGCGGGACACGCTTCGCGCCCTGCTCGCCAAGGTGTCCACCGGCATCCCCGCCCTGCGGGACCCCTGAGCCCCTTCCCACACCCCTTCTTCAACGCTGTACCGAGCAACAACCATGACGACCCGTACCGCCCCTTCACTGGAAGCCGCTCCCTCCACCGATGCCCCCGCCGTCGCGCAGCCCGCGAAGCGCTCCCGCGCCAGGCAGGTGCTGCCCATCCTCGTGGGCGTGGCGGTGCTGGGCGGTGGCGCGCGCTTCCTGCTCACCCACGGTCACGAGTCCACCGACGACGCCCAGGTGGAGGGCCGCATCGCCAACGTGTCGCCGCGCGTGGCCGGTCAGGTGGCCCGCGTGCTGGTGCATGACAACCAGACGGTGAAGGCCGGTGACGTGGTGGTGGAGCTGGACCACGCGGACCTGGATGCGCGCCTGGAGGTCGCTCGCGCGGACGTGATGAGCGCGGAGGCCCAGCTGTCCAACGCCCAGGCCCAGCTCACCCTCACGGAGGCCAACGCGGGCGCCAACCTGCGCCAGGCCCGCGCCGGCGTCACCCAGGCCTCCAGCGGCATCAGCTCCTCCAAGGCCGCGTTGGAGCAGTCCCGCGCGGACGTGGCTTCTTCCGAAGCGCGCTTCAAGCTGGCGGAGACGGACCTGGGCCGCGTGAAGCAGCTGCGCGAGCAGGGCGCGCTGTCCCAGTCGGACCTGGACACCCGGCAGGCCGCGTATGACACGGCCAAGGCCGCCCTGGACCAGTCCCGCGCGCGGCTGACCTCCACCGAGGCCGGCATCCAGAGCTCCTCCGGTGGCCTGGAGGCCGCGCAGGGCAAGCTCTCCGCCGCGGAGACGGCGCCCGTGCAGATGCAGGCCGCGCAGGCCGCGCTGAAGCTCGCCGAGGCGCGCCTCAAGCAGACCCGCGCCGCGCTGACGCTCTCGGAGCTCGCCGTGTCCTACGCGCAGGTGCGCGCCCCGGTGGACGGCGTGGTCAGCCGCCGCACCGTGGAGGTGGGGCAGATGGTGGGCCCGGAGCGCCCGCTGATGGCCGTCGTTCCGCAGAACGACATCTGGGTCGTGGCCAACTTCAAGGAGGACCAGGTCGGTGAGATGCGCGCGGGCCAGCCGGTGGAGCTGAAGGTGGACGCGTTCGGCGGCCACGCGTTCAAGGGCCACGTGGACAGCCTCGCGGGCGCCAGCGGCGCGCGCTTCGCCCTGCTGCCGCCGGACAACGCGTCCGGCAACTTCGTGAAGGTCGTGCAGCGCATCCCCGTGCTCATCCGCTTCGACGGCGACCTGAAGGAACTGCCCATCAAGCCGGGCATGAGCGCCTACGTCACCGTGGACACCGGCGCGAAGCCGGAGCCCCAGAAGTCCGCGGCGGTGGATACCCGGAAGGCGGAGTAACCCACCGTGGACGCTCGCCGAGACGTCATCACCGGCTCCAAGGCGGGCATCACCATCGCGGCCATGGCCGCGGCGCTGATGTCCGTGCTGGACATCTCCATCGTCAACGTGGCCCTGAGCGACATCCGCGCGAGCTTCGGCACGCCGTTGGATCAGATCGCCTGGGTGTCCACCGGCTACATGATGGCCAACGTGGTGGTCATCCCGATGACGGGCTGGCTCCAGCGCCGCTTTGGCTACCGGAAGTACTTCACGTTCTCCATCATCCTCTTCACGGTGGCCAGCGTGCTGTGCGGCCTGTCGTGGAACCTGACCTCGCTGGTGGCCTTCCGCATCCTCCAGGGCATGGGCGGCGGCGCCATCATCCCCACGTCCCAGGCCATCCTCTTCGCCCGCTACCCGCGCGAGGAGCACGGCATGGCGGGCGCCCTCTTCGGCCTGGGCGCAGTGACGGGCCCGCTGCTGGGGCCCACCGTGGGCGGGCTCCTCATTGAAGCGGCCAGCTGGCACTGGATCTTCCTCATCAACGTGCCGGTGGGCCTCTTCGCCGCGTACATGGCGTGGCGCTCCATCGAACAGCCCCACTTCGAAGCGTCCACGGAGAAGGTGGACCGCAACGGCATCGCGCTGCTCGCCGTGGGCATGGCCTGCCTCCAGTACGTGCTGGAGGAGGGCAACCGCGAGGACTGGTTCGACAGCCGGCTGATCACGCTGCTGGCGGTCATCGCGGGCATCGCGCTCATCACCTTCGTCGTCCACGAACTGGAGACACCCAGTCCCGTGGTGGACCTGCGCGTGTTCGGCAACCGCAGTTACTCCGCGGCCACGGGGGTGAACTTCCTGGTGGGCACGGCGCTGTTCTCCGGCTCGTTCCTCTTCAGCCTCTTCTGCGGCTCCGTGATGCGTTACGAGGCGTTGGACATCGGGCTCATCTTCCTCAAGGGCAGCGCCATTCAAATCCTGCTGATGCCGCTCATCGGCAAGTTCGGCGGCAAGGTGGACGGCCGCTTCCTGATTGGCTTCGGCATCCTGGGCATGAGCCTGTCCCTGTGGACCAACGGCCACCTGGCCACGCGCGTGGATGAAATCACCCTCATCACCCCGGTGTTCATCCGCGCCTGCTCGCTGGGCTTCATCTTCGTGCCGCTGTCGGTGATGGCGCTCAGCAACCTGCGACCGGAGCAGCGAGGCAACGCGGCGGGCCTCTTCAACCTCACCCGCGAGCTGGGCGGCTCCATCGGCACCGCGTGGATGAGCAGCGCGCTCAGCCGCTCCACCCAGGCCAACGTCACCGCCATCACCTCGCACGTGGACGTCTACGGGCAGGTGGCCCAGGAGCAGGTCGCCTCGATGACCGGCGCCATGGCAGCCAGGGGCGTGCTGAATCCCACGGGCGCCGCCTACGGCCTGTTGAGTCAGCGCATCAGCGCGCAGGCGCTGGTGCGGGCCTTCAACACGAACTTCCTCATCCTCGCCGCGCTGTTCGTCTGCGCCATCATCCTGGTGTTCATGCTCCAGAAGGCGGACCCCAAGGTGAAGGTGGAAGGCGCGCACTGAAGAAGCGCGGTCGCTGAAACGACAAAGCGCGGGTCCCCGATGCACTGGGGCCCGCGCTTCTTCGTTTCAGGCGCTACCGGAGACGACTACCGGCGCCACTTCTGCGCGCTGGTGCCGTTGCACTCCCAGAGCTGCAGCGGGGTGCCGCTGGCGGAGTTGCCGCCCGACACGTCCACGCACTTGTTGGCCTGGGGGTTCACCAGGTCACCGGCGCCGGAGAGGATGAACTGCTGCGCGGGGTTGCCGTTGCAGCTCACCAGCTGGATGGCCGTGCCGTTGGCGCTGGAGCCCCAGGCCACGTCCATGCACTTGCCGAAGGCGCGCACGGTGCCGTCCGACATGAAGGACCACTTCTGCGCGTTGGTGCCGTTGCAGTCCCACAGCTGCAGGCGGGTGCCGTCGTTGGTGTTGGAGTTCGGCACGTCGATGCACTTGTTCGCCAGGCCGATGATGGGCCCGCCGGAGCCGCCGCTGCCGGACGTGGTGAGCGACAGGCCGTAGGCGTTCAGGATGGGGATGAGCGGCTGGAAGACGGTGTTGCCGCCGGAGGTGCAGTTGCCGCCAGCGCCGGACGTCACGCCCTGCGCCTGGTTGCCGGACAGCCACGAACCGCCGGAGTCACCGCCCTCCGCGCACGCGCTGGACGCCGTGAGGCCGTACACCGGGCCCGCGGAGTAGTTCACCGTGACGTTCTTCCCCGTGATGACGCCGCAGCGCCAGCCGGTGGTGGAGCCCGAGCGACACACGGACGCGTTGACGCCCGCCTCCTGCGAGCCCTGCACCAGCACGTTGGCGCCCGCGTAGTTGTTCACCCACGGCTGCGACACCCACGAGCCGTTGGTGCGCACCCAGGCGTAGTCGTTGCCGGGCCAGCTGGCCGCCACCACCGTGCCCTGCGCCACGCCGCTGCCGCTGGTGGTCGTGCCCGCCCCGCCGCAGTGGCCCGCCGTCACGAAGCCGCCCGCCACCGGGAAGCCGATGGAGCAGCGCGAGTTCCCCGGGTAGTACGCGTCACCGCCGCGCAGGTCGTACACCGGCTTGAACTCCTCGCGCGACGACACCGTCCGCACCGCGGCGTGCTTCACGCCCGCCTTCGCGACGAAGTCCGTGCCGCCCGTCAGCGCGGAGTCCTGCGTCAGCACCACCACGCTGTTCGTCATCACGTCCACGTACCAGGCGTGCACGGCGCGGCCCGCCATCTGGCTGTCGCGGTCCAGCTGCGCCTTCACCGCGTCCAGCTCCGCCTGCGTGTACTTCACCTTCTGGGGTACCGCCCCCGCGCGGCGCACCGCGTCCGCGTCCGCGTCCGTCGTCACGCCCACCACCAGCGCGCTGCCGTCCGCGTTCATCCACGCGCCGCCAAAGCGCTCGCCCAGCGCCGCGCGCAGCGAACCCTCCACGCGCACCGCCGCCGCCTCCGACGCCAGCCGCTGCTTCGCGCCGTCCGCCGTCAGGCCCAGGTCCCGCTGCATCGCGGAGAGCAGGTCGGGCGACACGTCATGCGCCAGCGCCGCTTCCGCCTGGGAAGGCGCGGCCATCGCCATCGAGGGAATGACGCTCAACGTGGCGCCAGCGAACAGCGCCGTCGCGGTGGAGAACAGACCGGAGGTCCGCTTCATCGGGTCCTGCCTTTCGTGCTGCGGGGGAACCCGAAGCGAAACCCGACTGAGCCGCGAAGGTCAAACAATTCAAGAATTACTTAAATTCTCCGACATTTTTGTGTGGTCGAAGAAAGTCACAGAAAACAAGAAGGCCCGGTGCGTCATGAGACGCACCGGGCCTGGGGACTTGCTTCGGTATCGAGCGGAAGTCAGCGCCTGGCGCGACGGGCCACCGCGCGGGCGGGGGCCCGGCGGCGACGCAGCGCGATGGCGCCCAGCATCAGCAGGGCACCGGCGAAGGGCAGGGTGCCGGACGTGCCGGACGCGCTGCAGCCCCCCGCCACGCCCTCGGACGAGTCCGGCAGGCCATTGGGGTTGTTGGACACCGGCGTGGGGGTGGGGGTCTGCCCGCCCACGGTGGGCAGCTGGGTGGTGGGCAGCTGCGGCGTCTGCGTCACCGGCGTCTCCGTCACCGGGGTCGGATCCTCCGCGGGGATGGTCGTATCATCCGGCACGGGCGTGGGCGCGGGCGCGGGCTCCTCCTCCACCGGCGCGGGCGCGGGCGCGGGCGGCATCACGTCCTCGAGCGTCGTCGCCATGGTGAAGCCGTCGTGGAAGATGGCCCCTTCGGGCTTGATGGCGGCGTCGCGGTACAGGCCCATCTTCAGGTAGTTCAGCTCCTTGCCGAACTGGTTGGCGCCGTAGGTCTTCGGCAGCACGTGCTCGCCGTTGTGCCACAGCTCCACGAAGCCGGCCTTCTTGTCCGAAGACCACTTCACGTGCAGCACGAAGTCGTGCCAGTTGCCCTTGTCGATGGAGGTCTGCCACAGCACGGGGGTGGTGTTGCCGCCCACGCGCAGGTTGATCTTGTCCCCGCGCACGAAGAACTCCAGCGGCGGCGAGCCACAGCAGCTCTCCTGGTGCCACTGGGTGATGACCTGCCACGAGTCATGCACCGGGTAGTTCGAGGGAAAGAGCGTGCTCCACTTGTAGTAGTACTCCTTCCCCTGCGTCTCGTGGGTCAGGTACAGCAGTTCGTTGCGGTTGCCGCTGGCGTTGATGGGATCATCGCCTTGCTTCACCGTGGCCTTGAGGGCGTACCTGCCGTCACGCACCACATCCGTTACGACCTGCAAGCGGCTGTTGGCAACGGCCTGCTGGCGCGTCCACTGGGACGTGTTGCCGGTCTCGAAGTCGCCCTTCCAGATGACGCCAGCGAAAGACAGGGCAGGCATCAGGGAGGCCGCGGCAACGAGCTGAAGGAGTCGCTTCAAACAGGGGTCCTTTCGGTCCGGGTTGGGCCACGAGGACACGCGGCGGGAAAAAAGCCTTCCCGCCTCCTCTCGCCTGCCAACCCCCTGCCGCACGCGCGCTCGCCGGGACGCCTGGTGGGGTCTGAGCCAGACAGGGCCCTGCCGCCCGTCACTTCCCCAGGCATGCCGAAGCGCGTGATTCCAGGTGGATGCGGGCGCTCAAACCATCCTTCGAGAGCAGCCGTGCAGCCGAGCCCCCGGGCGTCATCCCCCCAACAACCGGACGGCCCGGCGCCCTGTCTCCCTCTCGCGCCTGACGTGGGAAGTGGGGCCTTTTTTCAAGATCGGCCGAGCAGCCCGTCTATTGGTGCGTGTGTCACCCAAAACATCCGATGCGCCTGTTCTCCCACCGCCTTGCTGCCCCCCGCGTCATGGGACGCCTGAAGGCAGGGGACGGGGCCAGGTCGGCGTTCGTCGGAGGTTGGTGTAGAACGGCCCGACGGGGCGGCAGGGGGGAGATGCCCGGGGGGACCGCATGGTGAAGCCGGCGAAGACGAGTCTCTGGGCGCTGGCACTGGCCATCCCTTTCCTGGCTGCCGGCGTCGCGGCCCTGAAGCCCCGGGCGCAGCCGCAGTCCCTTCCTGACACCTTCTGGACGGATCGCCGGGCGGCGGCCCGCATCGAGGCCCGCCTCACGCACCCGGAAGCGGACCGCTACCGCTCGCGCGCGCCCGCGGGCGGCTGCCCGGTGCCCGCCGAGCCGATGCCCCTGGGCCCGCTCGCCCGCATGGAGTCCCGGGAGGACTGGGGCGGCATCGCGGCGGCATATGCCCTGGAGGGCGAGTGGAACCAGGCGGCCTCCTTCCTGGAGCGCCTGCCGGCCTCGCCGGAGCGCGACAGCGACCTGGCGGCGGTGGCGCTCGCCCGGGGTGACCATGAGCGCGCGCTGCGGCTGCTGGACGCGGCGCTCACCGCGAAGCCCGGCCTGACGCAGGCCCTGTGGAACCGCGCGCTGGTGTTCCGGGAGATGGGGCTGACGCTGCGCGCGTCGGAGCTGTTCGAAGAGGTGGCGAAGCGCAACGAGCAGGGCTGGGGACGTGAAGCCCACGCCCAGGCGCTGTCGCTGCGCGAGGCCACGCTGGAGCGCCAGCGCCAGTGGAAGGCCGCGCGCGACGCGGCCCTGGCCCTGGTGGAGGACCCGAAGGCGCCGCTGCCCATGGACGCGGCCCGGCAGCTTCCGGGCGCGGTGCGCGGCGTCTTCTATGACGCCGTGCGCACCGCGGCGTCGAAGGAGCGCGCGCTGGCGCTGCTGCCCCTGGCGAAGGAGCTGGACCGGGTGCAGGGCGGCAGCGTGCTCACGGACTACGTGCAGCGCGTGGCGAAGCGCGACTTCTCCCGCCGGGCGGACCTGGCGCGCCAGTACGCGGAGACGCTGCGCTCGGGCCAGGCCGTCCCGGAGGCGCTGCTGAACCGGGCGCGCCTGTCCGGCGACGAGGACATCTACCTGGGCGCGCTCCTGCGCAGCCGCAATGGCGACCTGACCGGCCTGCAGGACATGGTCGCGCGCGTCGGCCGCATGGGCGACCCCTGGTTCACGTACATCGCGGAGCGGGACCAGGCGCGCCAGGAGATCGCGGAAGGGGCGTGGTGGAAGGCCGAGCAGCGGTTCTTCAACGCGCTCCAGCGCTGCCGTGAGACGACGCTGTCGGTGCGCTGCCTGGACCTGGAGCGCCGGCTGACCATCTTCTACACGGACCAGCAGCGCCTCACGGAGGCGGAGCAGCACGCGCGCGTGCTGTGGGCGGGCGCCCGGCAGCTGCGCGAGTGGGAGATGGAGTTCACCGTCCTGGAGATCCTCAGCCACGTGACGCGCTCCCGCAACGACCTGGGCAGCGCTCGCGCGTACCTGGAGGAGTGGGCCGCGCGAGGCACCACCCGCAGCTGCTCCTGGCCCCACGTGCAGCTGGCGCACCTGTACTACCTGGACCTGCGGCCGGACTCCGCGCGGCGCGAACTGGAAGCGGCGGAGGCCTGCGCGGACAACTCCATGGAGCTGGTGTTCGGCGCGACGGTCGCGGAGCTGTCCCGCTTCGGCTCCGGCCCCCGCGACGCGGAGTGGCTGAAGACGGTCACCACGCGGGCCCTGGCGGGCTCCTCCGTCCCGGAGAGCGACCGCATCTACACGCACTATCTGGAAGGCCGCTTCCTCCTGGACCAGGACCGGGCCCGGGGCGAGGCGCTGCTGAAGCAGGCCATCGTGGACGCGGAGGCCCTGCCCCGCGGGGACGTACTGGGGCGTGAGACCTGGGCGCTCAGCTATTCGTCGCTCGCGGCGGACGCGGGTCGCGCCGGTGAGTTCCCCAAGGTGGTGGCGCTGATGGCCGCGCAGCTGGGCACGCCCGTGCCCGCGCGGTGCGCGCTGGCGGCCAGCATCCACGCCGAGCGCACCACCCTGGTGGCGCTGGGGCCCAAGGGCGAGGTGAAGGGCTCCTACGACGGTTCGCGCCGGGAGTCCCTGGCCCGGGTGGATTCGTCCCGGCTGGTCCCGGACGCCCTGCGCCAGACGCTCGTCGGCTGCGAACACGTGGACGTGTTCGCGTGGACGCCCCTCTTCGGCCGCACGGACCTGCTGCCGCCGGAGATGGCCTGGAGCTTCCGCCTGGGCCGCACGCAGGGGCCGCGTCCCGCGCGGACGCCCACCGCCACGCGCCGTCTGGTCGTGGCTGGCGTGGAGGCGCCGTCGCTCCTGCAGTTGCCCCGGCTCCCCTCGTGGACGCCGGAAGCGGAGCCCGGCGACGCGCCGCCGGACGTGCTGTCCGGCGCGGACGCCACGCCCTCTCGCGTGCTGGCGCGGATGGCGGATGCCACGGAGATTGAAATCCACGCGCACGGCATCACCGACCCCAGCATCTCCGGCGCGTCGCTGGTGGTGCTGTCACCGGAGGTGAATGGCCGCTACGCGCTCACCGCGGACGTCGTGCGCGAGCAGCGGCTCACCGGCGCGCCCACCGTGTTCCTGGCCGCGTGCAGCGCGGGCCGCACCGCGTCCCTCCAGAGCACGGAGCCCTTCAGCCTGCCCGCGGCCTTCATCGACTCCGGGGCCCGCGCGGTGCTGGCCTCCACGGTGGACATCCCGGACGCCGCGGGCCGTTTCTTCGACGGGGTGCGCCGGAGCATCCATGCTGGCAAGCCCGCGGCCGTCGCGCTGCGCGACGAGCGCCAGGCGTGGCTCGCGCGCGATGCCCGAGCCGTCTGGACGCGCTCCGTCCTCTTGGTGGAGCGGGCGGACTGAGCAGGTCAGAAGGGAGCGTCCAGGTGCGTGTTGCCTCCCGGAACCAGGAAGTGATGGAAGGTGACGCTGGCGCTCACGTCCAGCGCCTTCACCCAGTGCCACCAGCCCACCGGCAGGAACACCATGTCCCCGGGCTCCAGCACCGCCTCCAGCACCGTGGCCTCGGCGAACAGCGGGTGCGCGGCCAGGTCCGGCTCCGCCGCGTCCACGTGACTGAAGGTGCCCCGGTGCGGGTACACGCGGTGGCGCTCGAAGGACGGAACCAGCCGCACGTGCTTGCGGCCCATCACCTGGCCCAACAGGATGTTCATGTTGTCGTGGTGCAGCGGGGTGACGGTGCCCGCGGGCCCCAGGAGCAGCGTCAATTGCTCCGGCCGCAGCGACGGGTCGATGAGCCCCGCGGGGGCCCGCAGGTCGTCGCGCAGCGGCGCCAGCCCCTCGCGTCCCCAGTTGTCGTTGCGCGGCACCATGTAGATGTCGTTCGTCTCTCCGGCTGTCTCCAACTGGGAGAGGAAGTCGGAGAAGGGCATCCGCGCCCGGTGCCGGTCCTGCTCGGCCGCGTGCTCCGGGTTGGCGTCGCGTCCCACCATCACCTCCACCTCCACCGTTCCGAAACGCTCGCGGAAGTACGGCAGCGACCAGCGCTTCATCGCGGGCCAGTCCGCCATCAGGCCGCGCAGCACCACCGGCCGGTGGCCCAGGAAGTAGCGGCGGAAGAACTCCTCCGGGGATATCCCCTCGCGCACCTCCAGCTGCCGGCCCCCGTCCCGGGCGCGCAGCTCGCTGTAGACATCCATCAGCGACTCCAGCCAGCCGAAGTGCCGGGCCACCTGGAGCGCCGCCTTGAAGTAGGGGTGCTGCCCCACCGCGGTGATTTCCTCCCGCGCCAGCGCCGGGTCCACGCCTGCCTGCACCAGCGTCTGCTGTACGTCCTCCGCCGATACTCCCAATGCCAGGTTCTCCGCCAGCCACTGCCGCCACGCGGGGTGCAGCGGAGACTTGTCCTCGTTCATTCGGAACTCCTTGAAATCCTTGAAGGAGTGGCCCTGGGGGCCCCTCCTGCCGGTGAGGCGAGGCGTGCTATGGACTATGCCCAACAGTCTTTTTCTACCCATCCCCGGTTTTCGCCGGACTTCCTCAGCACCAGGAGAAGCGACCCATGATCCCCGGAGACGTGTCCTCCGCCGTCAATGCCTTCGAGCCGGACCGCAGCGCCCCGCACGTGAAGAATTCGTACGTCAATTGCTCGGAGCGCGGCCCCAAGCGGCGCCGCCCTCTGCCTCCGCCGTCGGTGCCCCCCCTGCTGGCGGGGCCGGAAGGGGCTCGCTGAAGCTCCTGCCGAGCAGGCTTGTCTGCCCTTCCGGGCATTTTTCTCTCAAGAAACGAACCGCTCGGCGTCTTTAGTCAGGAAAGCCCACCAGTCACTTCGGGGCCTTGTGTCATGGCCAATCTCTTCAACCGGGAAAAGCGCCACTTCGAGGCGTTCATCCAGCGACACCGGCCCAGCCTGCTGGCGGTGGCGCGGCGGTTGTGCGCTCGAGGCGCCCTGGACCCGGAAGACCTGGTCCAGGAAGCCTTCGAGCGGGCGTTGCCGGAGTTTGGCCACCTGAAGGACCGGACGGAAGCGGCGTGCGCGGCGTGGCTGTGCACGACCATGACCAACCGGTTCCTGGACCACTGCCGCCGGCATCGCACGGAGAGCCGGGGGCTGCCGCACCTGGCGCTGGTGCAGGACCTGCCGGTGACGGGGGATGGCGACCGGGAGAACTGGGAGCTGGTGGGCAACGACGCGTTCCAGGCTGCCATCGAGCAGCTCAAGCCGCACCTTCGGGACGCATACAGGCTTCACGCGGAAGGCCGCCGCTACCAGGCCATCGCTGAACATTTCAACGTCCCTGTGGGAACCGTGGGCAGCTGGCTGACGCTGGCGCGCCGGGACCTGAGGGAGCTGCTGCTTCCGAGCGTCGCTGTAGCTCGGGAGCGGGGGGTCCAGTCATGAACGCGCATTGCACCCGGTTGCATCTCTTCATGGACGGCGAGCTGTCCGAGTCCGACGCCGAAGGCTTCCGGAGTCACCTGCCGCGCTGTGCCTCGTGTGAGTGCGGCCTCAGGGACCTGCTCCAGTTGGAGCTGCTGGCGGCGCGGGCCCTGGGCACGGGCGCGACGGAGGCGCCGGCCGCGAAGCCGGAGGGCAACGGCAACGTGGTGTCGCTGGGCGCGTGGGTGCGCCGCAACGCGCGCGTGGTGGCGCCGCTGGCCATGGCCGCCAGTCTCTGCGCCGTCTTCGTGCCGCGCATGATGCCCGCCTCGGAAGTGCCGGCGGTCGTCTTCCTGGAGAACCAGACCACCCGCGAGCTGGAGGCCCGCCTGTCTGATCCGCGCGCGGACCAGTGGCGCCGCTACAGCCCCATGCGCGGTGGCGCGGACGGCGTGGAGGCCGGGAAGGGCACCCTGCCGCTGCGTCCGCTGGCGGAGATGGAGGAGCGCAAGGACTTCCGCGGCATCGTCGCGGCCTACGTGCTGCACGGCCAGTGGCAGCAGGCGCAGGCGGTGCTGGCGCGCGAGCCCGCGTCGCTGGCGCGCGACAGCGACCTGGCGGTGGTGGCGCTTCAGGACAACCGCTTCCAGGACGCGCTGGCGCTGTTGGACCCCGTGGTGCGCGCGGATCCGCGCAACCCGCAGGCGCTGTGGAACCGCGGCCTCGCGCTGCGTGCCCTGCACCAGGAAGCGCGCGCCGCGCGCGACTTCGACCAGGTGGCCGCGCTGGGCGAGCCGGGCTGGAGCGACGAAGCGCGCAAGCTGGCGGAAGAGCTGCGCGCCGCCGCTCGCTGAAACACGCTGGATTCCCCCCGCGCGTCACGAGCGTCCACCACCGGGCGCTTTCGTGCGGGGTTTCGTCTCACCGCTCGGGATGACGTGACAGGCTGCTGGGGTTGTCGGAGCACTCCAGGAGCCGTCCATGTCCGAGTCTTCATCCGCCGACTACGCGTCCACCCGCCGTGACTTCCGGTGGGAGCGGCCGGCGCACTTCAACTTCGCCACGGACGTCATCGACCGGCACGCGGCCGAGCGGCCCCAGGCCCCCGCGCTCCAGTGGTCCGACGAGTCCGGACGCTCCCAGCGCTTCACCTTCCAGGAGCTGAAGGAGCGCTCGCTGCACGCGGCGCGCTTCCTCACCGGGCTGGGCCTGAAGCGCGGCGACCGGGTCTTCATCTTGATGCCGCGCGTGCCGGAGTGGTGGTTCCTGGTGCTGGGCTGCATCCGCGCGGGCATCGTCTTCATGCCCGGCACGCCCATGCTCACCGCCAAGGACATCCGCTACCGGCTGGAGGTCTCTGGCGCGAAGGCGGTCCTCACCGACGGCAGCTGCCTGGACCGCTTCGAG
Source organism: Corallococcus sp. AB030 (assembly GCF_003668965.1). NCBI lineage: Bacteria > Pseudomonadati > Myxococcota > Myxococcia > Myxococcales > Myxococcaceae > Corallococcus > Corallococcus sp. AB030. The sequence continues at coordinate 8,128 of NZ_RAWQ01000017.1, read as the reverse complement.
GGCGTGCAGGGCCAGGCCCCCGGCGTGACGACGTGGGTGTCCACCGGCGACGCGCCCGCGCCATGGACGCGCTACACGTCCGAGTCATTGGCGGAATCCCAGGCGACGGCGTTCCCGCCCACGCGCTCGGATGATCCGCTGCTCATCTACTTCACGTCCGGCACCACCGGCATGCCGAAGATGGTGCTGCACACGCAGTCCAGCTACGGCCAGGGGCACCTCATCACCGGCCGCTACTGGTTGGACTTGCAGCCGGAGGACCGGCACCTCACGCTCAGCGACACCGGCTGGGCGAAGTGCGCGTGGGGCAAGCTCTTCGGTCCGTGGAGCGTGGGCGCGTGCAACGTCGTCTTCGACTTCCGCGGCCGGTTCGACCCCGTGGGCTTCCTGAAGGTGCTGGAGCGGGAGAAGGTCACCACCTTCTGCGCGCCGCCCACCGCGTGGCGCGCGCTGGTGCTCCAGGACTTGAAGGCCGTGGACCTGTCCGCGCTGCGCCACTCACTGAGCGCGGGCGAGCCGCTCAACCCAGAGGTCATCCAGACGTGGAAGGAGGCCACCGGGCTGCACATCCGCGAGGGCTACGGCCAGACGGAGACGGTGGTCATCGTCGGCATCTTCCCCGGCATGGAGCCACGCGTGGGCTCCATGGGCAAGCCGTCCCCGGGCTTCACCGTGGCCGTCATCGACGAGCACGGCAATGAAGTCGCGGAAGGGCAGGAGGGCGACATCGCCGTGCGCGTGAAGCCGGAGCGGCCGGTGGGCCTGTTCGCGGGCTACCTCAACGACGACGCGGCCAACGCGGCCAGCAGCCGGGGGGACTGGTACGTCACCGGCGACCGCGCGGTGCGCGACGCGGACGGCTACCTGTGGTTCGTGGGGCGCTCCGACGACGTCATCAAGACGTCCGGCTACCGCGTGGGTCCCTTCGAGGTGGAGTCCGCGCTGATTGAGCACCCGGCGGTGGCGGAGTCCGCCGTCATCGGCGTGCCGGACGACAAGCTGGGCCATCGCATCAAGGCGTACGTGCTGCTCACGCCGGGCCACACGCCGTCACCCCAGCTCGCGCAGGAGCTGCAGGACTTCGTGAAGAAGACCACGGCGCCCTACAAATACCCGCGCGAGATTGAGTTCGTCACGGAGCTGCCCAAGACGGTGAGCGGGAAGATCCGCCGCGCCGAGCTGCGCGCCACCCAGAAGCACTGAGCGGCGCGCAGGGCAGGGGACTACTTCAGCCAGTCCGAGTGCACGAAGCCGGCGTCGGGCTTGTCCCGGCGCTGGTAGGTGTGCGCGCCGAACGCGTCGCGCTGGGCCTGGGTGAGGTTCTGCGGCAGCTCCGGGCTGCGGTAGCTGTCCATGTACGCCAGGCTGCTGCTGAACACCGGCACGGGGATGCCCGCCATCGTCGCGGCGCCCACGAGCTTGCGCCACGCCGGGGCCATCTTCTCCAGCACCGGCGCGAACGCTTCGGACACCAGGAGATTCGGCAGCGTGGGCTGCTGCTGGAAGGACTCGCGCAGCGGGGTGAGCAGCTTCGCGCGGATGATGCAGCCGCCCCGCCAGATGCGCGCCATCTCCGCCAGCGACACGCCCCACTTGTACTCGTCCGACGCCGCCTGGATGAGCCGCATGCCCTGCGCGTACGTCACCACGCGCGCGGCGTAGAGCGCGTCATGCGCCCACGAAGCCAGCTCCTTCTTCTCCTCCGAGGACAGGGAGATGGCGGGGCCGTGGAGCTTCTTGCTCGCGGCCACGCGCTCGTCCTTGCGCGAGGACAGGTTGCGCGCGTCCAGCGCGGCCGCGATGGAGGGCACCGGCACGCCCAAATCCAGGGCCACCTGCACCGTCCACTTGCCCGTGCCCTTCTGGCCGGCCTTGTCCAGCACCATGTCCACCAGCGGCTTGCCCGTCTCCGGGTCGCGCTTGCGCAGCACCTTGATGGTGGTCTCCAGGAGGAACGACTCGGCGATGCCCTCGTTCCACTTGGAGAACAGGTCGGCCAGCGTCGCGGTGTCCAGGCCCAGGCCGCGGTGGAGCACGTCGTACGTCTCCGCGAGCAGCTGCATGTCCGCGTACTCGATGCCGTTGTGCACCATCTTCACGAAGTGGCCCGCGCCCTCCGGACCCACGTGGGTGACGCACAGGCCCTCTTCGCTGCGCGCGGCGATGGCCTCCAGCACCGGCTGCACCAGCGCGTACGCGTCCTTGGGGCCGCCGGGCATGATGGACGGGCCGTTGCGCGCGCCCTCTTCACCGCCGGACACGCCGATGCCCAGGAAGTGGAAGCCCTTCTCCTTGCACAGGGCCTCACGGCGGCGCGTATCCAGGTACCAGGAGTTGCCCGCGTCCATGATGACGTCGCCGGGCGACAGCAGGGGGAACAGCCGGCCCATCATCTCGTCCACGGGGGCGCCGGCCGTGATCATCAGGAGGATGCGGCGCGGGCGCTCCAGGCCGGCGACGAACTTCTCCAGCTCCGGGAAGCCCTGCAGGGCCTGCTTCGGGTTCGCCTGCTGGACCTTCTGGATGCTCTCCGGGTGGCGGTCCCATACGGCGACGCTGAAGCCGTGGTCCGCGATGTTGAGGGCCAGGCTCGCGCCCATGACGCCCATGCCCGCCACGCCGAACTGCGCCGGCTTCGTCTGTGTGCTCATCGTCCCCTCCAGAGGGCCCGCCTCACCCGTGGGCGGCGGGATCCAACATCCACTGCGTGTTCGTCACGTGCGACGCGGGCAGGGACATATCCCCCGCGAGGATGCGCCGCATGGCGTCCCGCTTGCCCTCGCCGGCCACCAGCCCCAGCACCGCCCCCGCGCCCTGGAGCACGGGGAACGTCAACGTCATCCGCCACGGCGGCGGCTTCGCGCTCTGCTCCACCGCCAGCACCCGCCGCGTGCGCTCCTGGAGCGCCGGATGGCCGGGCATGAGGCTCGCGGTGTGGCCGTCCTCGCCCACGCCAATGAGCACCACGTCCAGCTTCGCGGGCAGCGTCTTCTCGTAGTCGCGCGCGGCGGCGTCGCGGTCCGTGCGCTCGCCCTGCATGCGGAACACCTGCGCGTCTGGCAGCTTCAGCGGCTCGAGCAGCGACTCCTTCACCAGCAGGTAGTTGCTGTCCTTGTGGTCCGGCGGCACGAAGCGCTCGTCCACGAAGTACACGTCCACGCGCTCCCAGGGGAGCGTGTGGTCCGCGAGCAGCCGGTACGCGGGCTTGGGCGTGTTGCCGCCCGACAGCGCCAGGCTCACGCGCGCCTTCGTCGCGAGCGCCTTCGTCAGCTCACGCGCCATCCAGTCCGCGGCCTCGCGGGCGAGCCGCTCCGGGGGGACGACGAGGGGCTGGCTCATAGCGTGGACCACCGCCGGCCGTTCTTCGAGGGCAGCGCGTCCGCGGCGTCAGGGCCCTTGCTGCCCTTGGCGTAGGTGTGGACCGTGCCGCCCGCGTCCGTCTCCAGCGCCTGGAGGATGGGCGTGATGTAGCCCCACGCCTGCTCCACGCTGTCCTGGCGCGCGAAGAGGGTGGCGTTGCCGCGCATGCAGTCCAGCAGCAGCCGCTCGTACGCCTCCGGCACGGGCTTCTTGAAGCTCTCCGCGTAGTCCATGTCCATGGTGACGCCGCCGATGTTGACGTCCTCGCCGGGAATCTTGGACTCGAAGGACAGCGCGATGCCTTCGTGCGGCTGGATGCGCAGCGTGAGCACGTTGGGCTGCAGCCGCTGGCAGGTGGCGCCGCCGCCGCTGAACAGGCCGATGGGCACCGACTTGAAGTGGATGGACACCTCCGTCAGGCGCTTCTTCAGGTTCTTGCCCGCGCGCAGGTAGAAGGGCACGCCCTGCCAGCGCCACGAGTCGATGTTCATCTTCATCGCCACGTAGGTCGGCGTGCGCGAGCCCTTCTTCACGCCCTTCTCTTCCTGGTAGCCCTCGTACTGGCCCACCACCACGTGCTGGGGAACCTCGCCGCCTTCAACGGGGCGCAGCGCGCGGAAGACCTTGTTCTTCTCGTCGCGGATGTCCTCCGCGGCGAAGGACACCGGCGGCTCCATGGCGCACAGGGCCAGCACCTGGAGCAGGTGGTTCTGCACCATGTCCCGGATGACGCCCGTCTCGTCGTAGAAGCCGCCGCGGCCCTCCACGCCAATGGCCTCGGCCGCGGTGATTTCCACGTGGTCGATGTGCTGGCGGTTCCAGAGCGGTTCGAAGATGGCGTTGGCGAAGCGGAACACCAGGATGTTCTGCACCGTCTCCTTGCCCAGGTAATGGTCGATGCGGAAGATCTGCTTCTCGTCCAGCGCCGAGCCCAGCGTCTTGTTGAGGGCCTTCGCGCTCTCCAGGTCGTGGCCGAAGGGCTTCTCGATGATGAGCCGGTGCCAGGGCTTCTGGCCGGGCTGCTCCTCACGCTTGAGCAGGCCCGCGCCAGAGAGGCTCTGGATGATCTGCGGGAACGTGGAGGCCGGCGTGGCCATGTAATAGAGCTGGTTGCCGTCCGTCTTGTGGCGCTTGGAGAGGTCCTGGAGCTTCTGGCCCAGGCGCTTGAAGGCCTCCGGGTCGTCGTAGCCGCCGGAGGCGGTCTCGATGCTCTCCGTGAAGCGCTTCACCGCGGCTTCATCCAGGGGCTGCGTGCGGGCGAACTTCTTCAGGCCCTCCTTCACGTGCTCGCGGAAGGGGCCGTCCTCCAGCTTGGAGCGGCTGTAGGCGACGATGGCGAAGTTCTCGGGGAGCAAGCCGGCGCGGGCGAGCTCGAAGAGGGCCGGGAATAGTTTGCGTTCGGCCAGGTCGCCCGTGGCGCCGAAGAGGACCAGGGTGCAGGGGTCCGGGCGCCCAGCGCTGAACACCGGTTCGCCCTCACGGGGATGGGTTTCGATGTGAACTCCCTGCGCGTCCATGCGGTTCTCCCTCCGGGTTCGCCGGGCACCTTAAGGCGCTAATCTGGCGGCCCTGCAAGCGCATTGCAGGAGAATGATGCGGGCCTGACGTCTTGCCTGCCCCGGCGCTCGGGTGCTCCTCCGGCTTCCCCCAGGCTCCACTCGAACTCCTTCGGAGGGCGCGCGGGCGGCCGGGCCGGGCGTGAGCTGGCTGCCTGGAACGTGGTACTCCTGACGGACGGACCGGACGCCCCCGGCGTCGCGCTGAACGGAAGCCCCTCCTCTCGCATGCGCTACGTCGTCTCGCTGTGGTTCTTCGCGCTGTTCCTGGTCACCGCGCCCCTCCTCTTCACGTTGGGCGCGGTGTTGTTCGTGGTGGCGTACCCGTTGGATCCGGATCGCCAGTGGCTGCACGTGCTGGTGTGCCGGTGGTGCTACGGGCTGTGGCTGCACGCGTCCCCCGGCTGGCGCGTGCGGGTGGAGGGACGGGAGCTGTTGCCCAAGGGCCCGTGCGTCTACGTCGTCAATCACCAGTCGTTCGCGGACATCCTGGCGGTGATGGGGCTGTTCACGCCGTACAAGTTCGTGGCGAAGGCGTCACTGTTCCGCACGCCGTTGGTGGGCTGGATGATGACGCTCCTGGGCTACGTGCCCATCGTGCGCGGCAGCTCCACGTCCATGGAGCAGCTGTTGGGACCGTGCCGCCGGTGGCTCCGCAAGGGCATCCCGGTGCTCATCTTCCCGGAGGGCACGTATTCGCCCGGGGAGCTGCTGCCCTTCAAGCGCGGCGCGTTCCAGCTGGCGCTGGAGGAGCACGTGCCGGTGGTGCCGGTGCTGGTGCGTGGCACGCGGGAGCTGGTGGATGGGGACGGGCCGTGGATGAGCCCTCGCGCCACCGTCACGGTGCAGGTGATGCCGGCGCTGCCTCCGGAGACGTTCGGGCCGGATTCGGCGGCCCTGGCCACGCGCGTGCGCGAGCAGTACGTGGAGGCGCTCGCGCGGGTGGGCTGAAGGAGCACGGACGCGGTAGCGTGAAGGTCATGCGCCACCTGCTCCTGTGCTGGCTCGGGGTCTGTCTGTCTTCCACGGCATGGGCGGGGACTCCTGCCCTTCCAACGCCTTTGCCGGAGGCGGGAATCCCCGACCCCTTGCACCTGGTGCTGTCCGTGTCGTCGTTGAGGGTGGTGGAAGGGGGCACGGCGTCCTTCAGCGTGGCGTTGGCCGGCTTCGCGTGGCCTGGCGACCCGGGTGAGTCGCTCACCGTCACGGTGGAGCGGACGGACGGCGACGCGGACCTCACGGTGCGGGAAGGGGCGTCGCTCACGTTCGACCCGGCCATCTTGGAGCCCCAGGAGGTGGTGCTGGCGGCCGCGAAGGATGCGGACAACGAGGACGGCACGGCCACCTTCACGCTGTCCGCGCCGGGCCTGGAGTCGCTCACCCTCGTCGTGACGGAAGCGGATCAGGACCCGCTGGCTCCGGTCTTCACCACCGTGCCCGTCACCCGGACCGTGACGTACTTCCCCTATCGGCTCAGCGTGCACGCGCGCGGACGGCCCGCGCCGACGTATGCCCTGCGCACCGCGCCTCAGGGGATGAGCCTGGATGCGCTGGGCAACCTCACGTGGATACCTACTGAGCTGGGGGAGGTGGACGTGGTGGTGGTGGCGAGCAATGGGCTGCAACCCGATGCGGAGCTGTCCTTCCGGCTCGTCGTGGGGCAGGACCAGCCCCCTCTGGCCCGTATCGTCGCCCCGCTCCAGGACGAACGGCTGTCAGGGCCCCTGGCCGACTTCTCCTGCGAGTGCATCGACGACGTGGGCTGCGCGCGCGCGGATTTCCGGGTGGATTGGCTGTTGCTGGAGACACGCGAGGGCCCGGGGCCCACCTACTCCGTGGGGGGCGCTCCCGGCCGCTGGGACATCTCGGGGCTCAAGCCCGGGCCCCACTTCCTCGATGTCGTCGTGACGGACTCGTTGGGACGCGAAACCCTGGGCGAGACCGTCACCGTGTGCATCGCTTGCCCCGAACCCGATGCGGGAACGGCGGTGGATGCGGGGCCCATCGGGTTTGGGGACGAGGGCAACGACATCATCGACCCCTGGAGCTGTGACTGCGCGACCACCGGTCTGGCTCCGGCGGCGTGGGTGGGGCTGGGCCTGCTGGGGCTGCGCGCCCGGCGTCGTCGGAACTGACGCAACGCCGGACGCGGCTCAGGCGTGCTCGGAGCCGGGCAGCTCTTCGTCCATCCGTGACGTCTCCGCGTGCGGCGAGGCCTCCACAGCGTTCGTCGCGGGGGCGGCCTCGGTGACGGCGCGGGCCAGGTCGTGAGGCGCGCGGAGCAACGCCTCCAGCGCGGCGGCGCTCGCGGGGACACCGCGCTGCTCCACCTGGAGCCAGCCGCCCTTGATGCTCACGCGGCGGTGGCCCTTGAGTCCCAGCAGGCGCTGACGCACGCCCGGATCCAGGATGATGGGGCGCGCTTCCGGCGCCAGCCCCTCCACCTGGAAGGCCGCGTCCAGCTCCGCGTCACCCACCACCTCGTCGCGAGGCGTGGCGGCGCCGGGAATCTTGTCCTCGGGGCGCTCGTGCTCCAGCAGCAGGTCCGCGGGCAGTGCGCCTTCCAGGTCCAGCCGCAGCACCGTCACGGTGTGGCGCTTCTTGCTGCTCGCGCCGCGCTTGCCCGTGGCCAGGAGCAGCGCCCGCCCTTGGTAGCGCCCCTGCACTTCCATCCGCCGATCCGCGATGGAGAGGCCGTGCGCCTTCGCGAACACCTCCCACGCGGCGCGCTGGCGGCGCTTGAGCTGGAACAGCGTGGCGAGGACCAGGGCGCCCAGGACGAGCAGGGACGCGAGGATGCCGAGCGGAGAGAAGACACCGGAAAGCATGACGGCGCATTGTGCACCGGCCACGCGACGCGTGAACCATCAATCCGATCGCGGATGCACCTCCGTGCGCCGGGCAGGCTTGCTGCATGGGTGCGTGGACCTGGGGGAAGGGACGCCGCGCGCATGCAAACGTGTGGAATCCCACGTGGCTCGCGTTCCTTCACGCGCATGCGCCCTGCGCGGAGTGCACGCATGGCGCAGGCCCCTCATGCCACGGGTGTGCCCTGCCGGGTCGTGCGGCCCGCGTGCGGAGGCTCCGTGGTGCGTGGGGTGGGGAGGATGGGACGCGTCGGGCAGGCCACGGATGCAAGCTCGCGGAATGACGCCCTTTTTCGACAATGTCAGAGGGGGCGGGTAAGGGAGCGGGGGCTCACCGCTTGGAGT
>NZ_RAWQ01000179.1:0-23528 GCF_003668965.1 Corallococcus sp. AB030 | reverse complement strand
GTCCCTGCCCCCGTCGAGGCGTCGGCTTCGGCTCCGGCGGATCAGATCGCCGCCCCCGCGAGCGAGCCCGTGGTGATCGCGGCGGTGTCCGTGACGCCCGCGCCCGTGGCCCCGGCGGAGCCCGTGCGCCGCTACCGCGAGCTGAACGACGCGGACCGCGAGAAGATGAACCGGCTGGAGCAGGCGGCGAACAAGGACCGTTCGCGCGCCGCGGAGCTGGAGAAGGAAGTGCGCCGGCTCAAGGGCCGCGCCGACACGCACGCGCGCATCCTGTCGGTGACGAAGTCCGAGGCCGACCTGGGCAAGGACAAGTACAAGGCGCTGGAGAAGCGCCTCAACCGCACGCTCCTGGAGCGCGACCTGCTTCGCCGGGCCATCAAGGACCTGGAGAAGAAGACGGGCATGCTCGCGGACCGCACGGAGCTGACGCCGGACGAGGTCGCCGCCAGCGACCAGCGCAGCGACGAGCAGGCCCGCTCCCGCGCCGAGGCGGAGGCCCGCGCCACCGCGGCAGCAGCCACGCCCACGGAAGCCCCGGCCGCCACCGAGCCGGCGTCCACCGAGGGCGAGGCGAAGCCTTCCGAGGCCCCGCCGACCAACGCCTGAGCCGTACGCTGGTGTGAAGCAAGAAGGCCCCGCCGTCCCCTCACCGGGACACGGGGCCTTCGTGTTTCAGCGATAGGACTCGACGATGTCGACGCCCGCCGAGGAGAACTCCAGGATGGCCGTTCCTGGCTTGGAGTCGGGCCGCTTTCGCAATTGCCCCTTGGAGAGCCGCGCCACGGCACAGATGGGAACCTTGTCGCCGTCGGGCGGATGCGCCTCGTAGTACCGGACGACCACCTGCGGGCCGCCGGTCCACACCCGTCCATAGAGACGGGTGGTCGTTTCAAGGGGCCCGAGACTGGAGATCAACAGGCTCTCCACAGGACCGTCGTAGAGCGTGATGGGGCTGACGTCGTCCTGGTTGATGTCGAGCGCTACATTCGCCCCATCGCCTACACGCAGGCGCAGAATCCGCATCGTGTTCAGCGCGTCCTCGGGACAATCCTCGGGTTTGGGTGTCCCGTCCGAACGAAGCCCCACGCCCCCTCGGGTCGTGGTGCAGCCCAGCGACAAGACCAGCACGATGGCAACCGGGGACCACTTGCGCGGTGCGTTCATGTCGCGTCGATCTACTCCCGGATGAAACGCTGTTCCAGGACGAGGTAGGCCTGGGACAGACCATCCGCACGGAGCAACTCCAGCGCCAGTTGCTCCAGGCCCTGCTGTGACTGGAAGGCGCTGTCGTCAGCGACAACCGCGATGCGGCCCATGGCGCCCGGCGGAATCTCCTCCTGCTGCATGCGCAGCGCGAACGCACGTGAGTTCCCGCCGGAAACCGTGGACAGACGGGCCTCCATCATCCGCCAGGACTTCTTCGCATCACGGTTCGTCAGCGTGAACAACACGGCCATCTTCGGAAGCGTCTTGCTGGAGAGCACCTCCACCAGGATGTCCGCCCCTTCCTCCTTGAGACGCCAGCCCTGGCGACGGGTGAAAGGCGTGTGCTTGAGCTTCCCCTGGGCCAGGAGCGTCGCGAGCGCATGATCCGCGGACTGCTCCTCCGCCCGCAGGCGCTGGTTCTCCTCCTCCAGGACGCGCCGCTGTTTGAGTGAGTCCATCAGCGTCGAGTACATGGCGTCGTAGCCGCGTGGGTCCTCGAACACGTTCACCTGTTGATCCACCCTGCTCCGCCTCCCATCCCCCGCGGGCTTGAGGAGGAACGGCACCTCCTTGCCATTCGCGAGCGTCACCAGCAGAGGGAGCCCGTCGTCCTCCTGCAAGTCCTGGAGGGGTTCGACAATCACCTTGCGGCCGCCCACCAGCAGCGGCTCGAACCGGCCCTCCCATGCCAGCATGCGGGTCCGCGCGGGGTCCACGGACGTCTCGAAGCGGAGGACGGTGGCCACCTTCCCCTTCACGTAGACGGTGGGCGCGGAGTCCGACGGGTGCTCCGACAGCAGCACCGTGCGGATCGCGAGTTCCTCCTGCTCACGCGCGATGGCCTCCGCGGTCGTCAGGAGCAACGCCAGGGCCAGAACAAACCGGACAGGTAGACAGTCCCTCATGGGACCTGGACCGTAGCAGCTTCAGTCGCGCGGCGGCGGCATCACCACCAGGGCTTCGGTGTTGGCGCGGATCTCCCCGGTGCTGTCGTCCACGCCACCCACCACGAGCACGGAGCCGTCCGGCAGCGCGGAGCACGTGTGCCACACGCGCGGCTGCGGCATCAGCGACAGCCCCAGCACGGTGGGCTGCGCGCCCGTGTGCGGGGTGATCAGCTCCGCCCATGGCACTGCGTACGTCGTGCCGATGCCGGTGCCCCGCCCGCCCAGCGCCACGATGCGACCGTCCGGCAGCGTCACCGCGCACAGGTTGCTCCGGGGCATCAACGCGGGGCCGTCCTCCGCGAGGATCACGCCCTTCAGGAACTCGGAGGCGCCCACGGGCCGCGCGCCCTTCTCCGGGTCCACGCCGTCGAAGCCCCCCATGACCAGGGGCAGTGGATCCTCGTCCGCCCGGCCCAGCAGCGCCACGGCGGCGCCCACCCGGGGGACACGAAGCTCAGCCCCCGTGGCCAGTGAGGAGATGTCGTCGTCGCCGAACGAGAAGGCCACCACGTCCCTCACGGCCCCCACGACAGTGCCTCCGCCCACGACCTGGAAGATCTGCCCGCTCGGATCCACCGTCAGCGCTGCGTCCACGAAGTCAAACGGTGCGGGGTGATAGACAAATCGCCCCGTGGCCGAGTCGAAGCCTTCCAGCGTGTCCACCGTGCCGCCATCCGCCGCGCGTCCGCTGACCAGCAACACGTGGCCTTTCGCATCCACCGCCGCCGCGTGCTGGTAGCGCGCCACATTGTGCGTGAACTCACTCCTTGCGCCCGTCGTCGGGTCAAGGAGGCGTGCCGTGGACTGCAACGCCACCGGGGCGAAGGACTCCGCGCCGCCCGCCAGGAACACGCGGCCGTCCGGCAGCAGCGACGCCGTGTGGAAGGCCCGCGCGCCCACGTCCGGTCCGGGGATGAACGTGCCCTCCGCCGGGTTGAACAGCTCCGTGGTCGCCGACACGGGCCGCGTCCCGTTCGCCTCGGGCCTGTAGCCTCCAGCGATCAACACCCGTCCATCCGGCAGGGTCGTGGCCGTGTGCGCCGCGCGCGCTTCGGCCGGCAACGAGCATGTCCTCGGGTCCGACGCCAGGTTCACCGGCACGAACTCCCCCAGCCGCCGCAGGACCACACGCACCCGCGGATTCGGCTCATCCTCCCCGTCCAACACGGTGAACGGCACGGAGCGGCCCAGCGAGACCAGCTGGCCGCCCTGATCCGGTACCCCCACGTAGGCCCGCACCTCAAGCACCCGTTCGAGGCCAGGCGGAAGGGTGGGCACGTCCTCCATCCAGGTCCAGTTCACCGTCGACACCCGCTCTCGGGGCGTGTCCAGGCCAGGGCCCGTCACGCGGAAGCGCAGGTGCGTCACCCCGGCCAGCGGCTGGGTACCAGCGCAGGAGGCGGTGAGCAGGTCCAGGGAGGGTCGGACCTCCTTGTCCCCGCAGGCGGGGGTGAGGGACGCCAGGGCGGCGGCGAGGAGCGTGGAGCGGACGAAGCGCGGAGCCATGCGGCGGACGCTACCAGCCCCCCTCCCCGGAGGGGTGGAGTCCAGGCGGCCGGAAGCAGGCGGCGCGGTGGGGATTGCGCTGTAATGCGACCGCGCCAGGACGTATGTCCTGTCCCCTCCTCCATGAAGCTCTCGCTCGCCACCCGCATCTTCCTGGGCTACGCGCTGGTGCTGCTGACGTTCGGGGCGGTGTCCCTGTTCAGCGTGGCGGAGCTGCACCGCAACCGGTTGGAGATCCGGCTCGTCAGCCAGGGCTACCTCCAGCTGTCCCAGGACGCCGCCGCGCTGGAGACCTTCCAGACCAGCCAGGAGAAGGACACCGAGCGCGTGCTGGAGCAGAACAGCGTGGAAACGCGCCGCGCGCTCATCCGGCTGGCGAGCCTGTACTACGCGCCCCAGATGGCCCAGCGCCTGGAGGCCGCCCGCGCCAAGGCCCGCGAGGTGCTCACCTTCGCCCCGGAAGGCGAGGTGCCCTTCGTGATGGAGCTGGACTCGCGCTTCGCGGAGCTGTCACGCAACTCCAAGGCCTACGGCCACGCGGTGGAGGCCGTATTTACCTCGCTCGCGTCCGAGTCCCCTGAAAGCCAGGAGGTGGCACGCGCCACCGCCGAGCTGCGCCAGTTGGAGAGCGCCATCGGCCGTGAGCTGCGCGTGCTGCGCGCGACGCTGACCAACCGCATCCGCGAGCGCGTGGACGGAGCGGAGGAGCGCGAGCGCAGGACGGGCCTCACCATCATCGCGCTGTCCATCATGGCCATTGGCGTGGGCGTGGGCGTCACCGCGTGGTCCGCCCGCACGCTGCGCCCGGTGCGCACTCTCATCGAAGGCGTGTCCCGCATCGGCCGGGGCGATTACTCCGCCCAGCTGGGTGTGCGCGGCGCGGACGAGGTCGCGCTGCTCGCCCGCGAGTTCGACCAGATGGCCCGCTCGCTCCAGGCCCGCGAAGCGCAGCTCAAGTCCCAGGCGGAGGCGCTGATGCGCGCGGAGCAGCTGGCCGCGGTCGGCCGCATCTCCGCTCAAATCGTGCACGAGGTGCGCAACCCGCTGTCCTCCATCGGCCTCAACGTGGAGCTGCTCCAGGACGCGGTGGACAGCGCGCAATTCGACTCGCAGGACACCGCCACGGAGGCGCGCGAGTTGCTCTCCGCCGTCACCCATGAGGTGGACCGCCTCACCGACGTCACCGAGCAGTACCTGCGCATGGCCCGCCCCGCCCGGCCGGACCTGGAGCCGGAGGACATCATCGCGGTGCTGGATGGCGTGCTCGACTTCACCCGCGAGGAGCTGGTGCGCGCGGGCGTGGAGGTGGTGCGGGACTTCGCGCCCGGCACCCCCCGCGTGCTCGCGGACCAGGGCCAGCTGCGGCAGGTGTTCCTCAACCTGCTTCGCAACAGCCGCGAGGCCATGCCCTCCGGGGGACGGCTCACCGTGGCGACCATCCCGAAGGAGGGGGACGTGGAGGTCACCGTGCGAGACACCGGCAACGGCATGACCGAGGAGGTCCGCCGCCACCTCTTCGAGCCCTTCTTCACCACCAAGGAGGGCGGCACGGGCCTGGGGCTCGCGGTGAGCCAACAGATCCTCCAGGCCCACGGGGGCTCGCTCTCCTGCCAGAGTATTCCCGGCCAGGGGACGACCTTCGTGTTAAGGCTTCCTCGCGCATGAGCTTTACACCGTACCGGGACGTGCTGCCCTCGGGGCTGCGCGTCGTCACCGTCGAGACGCCCCACCTGCACACCGCCCTGCTGGCCGTCTACGTGAGGACCGGCAGCCGGCATGAGTCGGTGGAGAACAACGGCGTCAGCCACTTCCTGGAGCACCTCTTCTTCCGGGGAAGCGAGGCCTGGCCAGACACGGTGAAGATGAACGCGGCCGTGGAGGAGGTGGGCGGCAACCTCAACGGCGCCACCACCCGCGACCACGGCTACTACTACACCCCGCTGCACCCGTCGCACCTGAGCGTGGGCCTGGACGTCATCGGCGACATGCTCACCCGCCCCCGCCTCACCGACATGGAGGTGGAGCGGCAGATCATCCTGGAGGAGATGCTCGACGAGGTGGACGACAAGGGGCGCGACATCGACCTGGACAACCTGTCCAAGCGCCTGCTCTTCCCCGGCCACCCGCTGTCCCTGAAAATCGCCGGCACCCCCGAGTCCGTGAAGTCCCTCACCCACGCCCAGGTGCTGGAGCACTTCGCCCGGCACTACGTGGCCGGCAACCTGGTGGTGTCCGCCGCGGGCAGCGTGAAGCACTCGGAGGTGCTGGCCCTGGCCGAGCGCGCCTTCGCCCACCTGCCCACGGGCAGCGCCACCACGGAGAGCGCGCCGCCGCCGCTGGGCCCCGGTCCGCACTTCCACTTCGTCTCCCACGACGAGTCGCAGACGGAGTTCAAGCTCACCTTCCGCGCCGTGCCGGAGCAGCACGAGGACTTCCCCGCGCTGCAAATCCTCCGGCGCCTGCTGGACGACGGGCTGTCGTCGCGGCTGCCGTTCGAAATCGTGGAGAAGCGCGGCCTCGCGTACTCGGTGCAGGCGGGGCTGGACACGTACCACGACCTCAGCCTCTTCGAGATTGAAGCGGCCAGCGCGCCGGAGAAGGCGTCGCTCGTGGTGGCGGAGTCGCTGCGCGTGCTCTCCGAGCTCTGCGAGAAGGAGGCGGGCGACGAGGAGCTGAACCGCGCCAAGCGCCGACACCGGATGCTGCTGGAGTTCTCCCAGGACTCGCCGGGGGAGCTGGCCGGGTGGTTCGGCGGCGTGGAGCTGTTCCGCCGTCCGGAGACGTTCGGCCACCGCGCGGATCAGGTGGACCGCCAGACGGCCGCGCGGGTGCGGGAGGTGGCCCGGCGCTACTTCACCCGCGAGAACCTGCTCGTGGTGGCGGTGGGCCAGCGCAAGGGGCTCAAGGCGCTGGAGAAGGTCGTCTTGGACGCGGAGGGGCTGCCCTCCTCCTCGCCCGCCGTCAGCGCCGCCCGCGGATGATGACGGGCCCCGTCGGGCCCGCCTTCTTCTTCTTGGGCGTCGCCTTGTCGATGGCCTTCTGGATGCGCAGGTAGTCGGGGTTGTGCGGCTCGCGCTTCAGGGCCTCGTCGATGAGCTTCTTGCCGCGCGGCAGCTGCGTCTCGAACTGGGCGTAGAGGTTCGCGAGCGCGGCCTTCTCCTCCACGGTCGCCTCGTTCAGGCTCGTCAGACGCTCAAGCACTTCCTGCGCCTCCGGCTTGCGGCCGGCCTTCAGGTGCAGCCGCCACATGCGCGACAGCGCGGGCGGGAACGCGGGCTCCGCCTTGAGGGCGAAGCGGTAGCTGTCCTCCGCCCCGCGCGCGTCGCTCTGCTCTTCCAGCACGCGGCCGCGCACGTACAGCGCGCGGGCGAAGCGCGGGCGCAGGTGCAGCGCGCGGTCCACCAGCTGCTGGGCCTCCGACGCGCGGCCCTGGGCGCAGACAATCTCCGCCAGCCACGCGGTGGCCTCCGCGTTGTCCGCGTCGTCCTCCAGCAGCTTGCGCAGCGCGCCTTCCGCCTCGGCCGGGCGCCCGAGCGCCATGAGCACGCGGGCCTTCATCGCCACCACGTCCGTGGAGTCCGCGTCCTCGGGCGGCACGGACTGGAGGTCCGCCTCCGCCATGTCGTTGACGCCGCTCATCAGGAAGAAGCGCGCGCGCAAGAGCCGCGCGGGCGTGAAGCTGGGCGAGCCCTGGAGCACGCGGTCCATCAGGTTGGCCGCGAGCAGCTCCTCGCCCTTCATGAGCAGGATTTCGGCCTCCACCGTCTTCGTCGGGGCGTCGTCCGGGTTCTCCCGGAGGATGCGCTCCAGCGTGGTGAAGGCCGCGTCCGGGTTCCCCTGCCGCGCCTGCAGGCGGGCCAGCGACAGGATGTCCTCGTTGGACAGCTTGCCCTCCTCCCTCAGCGACACGAGCGTGGAGATGGCCTGGGGAATCTGCCCCTCCCCCATGTACATGTCCGAGAGCTGCTTCTGGATGACGGGGTCGGTGCCCGGGATGAGGCCCTCCGCCTGCTTGAGCGTGAGGATGGCCGCGCCCGGGTTGCCGGCGCCCTGGTGGGCCTTGGCCAGGAGGAGGAGCGGCTCCACGCTCTCTGGCGCGGCGTTGGCGGCCTTCTGCAGCTCGGAGATGGCGCGGGCGTACTGGCCCTTCGTGAGCGCCTCACGACCCTGGGACAGGGAGTTCTGGACCTGTACGGCCTGTTTCTGCGCGGCCGCTGTCTCTGGGTCCTTGCAAGCAAGCGGCAGGAGCAGGACGAGCGTCCAGGGACGGGGGAAAAATCGATGGGGCATCGCTGAGGGACAGGGTACCGGATGTTATCCTTCCCCGTCGATGGACCCTTTCGTGCGCCGCCTCGTGGAGAGGCTTCATGATCCCAGCCGGCCGCTGTCGCGGAACCGGCATTTCCACACGTTCGACACCCCCGAGGGTCGAATGGCGCTGAAGGTGTTCCGCCGTCTCCGCAGCCTCCAGCAGGACATCCTGGCCTGTCACAAGGAGGGCCGCCGCGCCCGCATCTCCCGCCGGGTCAACCCGGACGGAGACCACCGCATCGAGCTGTGGATGGAGCGCGTCGCGGGCCGCCGCGTGTCCATGCTCCAGCCCGCGGAGTATGAGCTGCTCGCCCGGCTGCCGGGTGTCCGGGACGCGCTGGAGATCCTGGACGAAGCGGCCTGAAGCCCCGGTACGTCTAGAAAACCCAGGGCCCCAGCCCCGTGGGAGCCCCGTCGCACGCCGCCCGCAGCCGCGCCTGGGCGTCTTCGTAGGAGAGCCGGGCCGCGTCCGCCTTGAGGTTGGGAGAAGCCCAGGCCCGCCACGAGCGCAGCACCGCGACATGGCGGCCGTCTTCATCCTGCGCTTCGGAGAAGTGGACCAGCAGCCGTTCCTCCAGCGCCTCGCGCGCCTTGGTCCACGGGCCTTCCTTGTCCAAGGGGACGCGCTTGTCCCGCTCCACGGTGGAGAGCAACGCGCGGGCGTCCGGGGACAGCCCCTGGAGTGACGGGCGGCGGCGCGCGGGCTCCATGGCGACGCGGTAGACGGCGGGCCAGAGCGTGGGGTCCACGAAGGCGACCTTGCCCTCCACCAGCCGCACCGCGAGCACGTCCTTCGACGCGCGCAACATGCGCCCCAGCCGGTACGCGAGGCGCCCCTTCGCGTGGTCGCGCCAGCTGCCGGTGGGCCTGCCACCCATGACCTGTTCGACGAGGGACGTGGGCCCGTGGGTGGGCACCTCGGTGATGACGTGGCGCGTGCGCACCAGCTCTTCCGCGTCCCTCAGCGTCTTGATCATCCGTGTTCCCCTCCTGTGGGGAAAACATTCCGCGCCGGGAGCGGATTCCGGCGCCCGCCTCCTTCACGGCTTCGCGGCCTGGGACACCTGCCACTGTCCCGGAGTCGTTCCGCTCCAGCGGCGGAAGGCGCGGGTGAAGGCGCTGGGGTCGCTGAAGCCCAGGAGGAAGGCGATCTCGAAGTGGGGCAGCTGTCCGTCGCGCAGGAGCTGGAAGGCGCGGTCGCGGCGCACGGCGTCCTCCAGGCCCGCGAAGGTGACGCCCTCCTCCCGCAGGCGGCGCTGGAGCGTGCGCTCACTCACCGCGAGCCGCGTCGCCACGTCCGCGGGGACAAGGTCCCCTGTGCGGGGCTGGGCCGCGAGCACCTCCTCCACGCGCTCGCGCCAGGAGCGGACCTCGTGGGCCTCCACCCGCGCCAGCTCCGCCTCCGCGCGGGCATGGAGCAGGTTGCCCAGCTCGATGTCCGCGTGGCGGATGGGGAGGTTCGCGGCGGCCTCGTCGCCCTGCACGAGATTGGCGCTCGCGCTGTATTCGATGCCGACGCCGAGGAACTCCTCCACGCTCGGCGAGGCCGCATGGCGCGGATGCGTGACGCACACGCGCGTGGGTCGCCAGTCCTCGCCGCTGAGCGCGCGGCCGCTGGCCACCATCGCCACGAGCAGCCCCTCCACGGGGTGCTTCAGGCGCGAGGCCCATTCATCCTGTGGGTCCAACTCCAGCTCCACGCGCATCATCCCGGGCAGTTGGAGGACGCGCCACGTCGTGCGCGGGTCCAGCAGCGCGTGGATGCGGCAATAGCGCTGGAGGGACGTGCGCAGGTCGGGGCTGTTGACGAGTACGTAGCCCACGAGCCCCACGTGGGTGGGCTCCAGCGCCTGCGCGAGCCGCACGGCCAGCGGCTCGGAGCCGCCCACCTCGACGAGCAGGGTCCACACGCGCTGGAGCGCCGCGTAGGGAAGCCGCACGTCCGGCCGCGCGAGCAGGGCTTCGTCCACGCCCACCGCTTCGAGCAGCCGCTCCCGGGCGATGCCCAGCGACATGCCCACCTGGAACAGGGGGCGGAACAGCGAGGACTGGAGCGTCTGGGGACGCATGGCGGACCAGCATGGCCTGACGTCCCCTCGCCTCGCAATGCGCGGTGGCGCCCGCGGACAATGCGTTGGCGCCCCGGGACCATGCACGCGGGGCATGGGAGCGCGATACCTCCCTTCAGGAGGAAGCGCCCGATGACCACCGCCACCGCCGCCGTCACCCGCCAGCCCCCGGGTCCCCGGGGCCACCTGCTCATGGGCATCCTGCCCGACGTGCGCCGCGACATCCTGGGCTGCCTGGGCACGCTCCATCGCCAGTACGGTGACGTGGTGCGCTACCGGCTGGGCCCCATGCGCTCGCACCTGGTCGCGCATCCGGACGCCGTGAAGCACGTGTTGCAGGACCACGTGAAGAACTACACGAAGGACCACCTCACGTACCGCATGGGCCGGTGGATCACCGGCAACGGCCTGCTCACGAGCACGGGGGACTTCTGGCTCCGGCAGCGGCGGCTCGCGCAGCCCGCCTTCCACCGGCAGCGCATCGCGGGCATGGCCGCCGGAATGGTGAAGCAGACACAGGGACTGCTCCAGCGCTGGGAGACGGCCGCCACGAACGGGACTCCCGTGGGCATCAACGAGGAGATGATGCGGCTGACGCTGGCCATCGTCGGGGAGGCCCTCTTCGGCACGTCCGTGGAGGACCAGACCGAACGGGTGGGCGCGGCCTTCACCGAGCTGAGCCAGCAGATCGCCGAGCGCTTCCGCACCTTCCGCATGCTGCCGCCCGTGCTGCCCACCCGCTACGACCGCGCCTTCCGCGACGCGCGCGCCACGCTGCTGGGGACCGTGCGGGGCATCATCGCCACGCGGCGTCAGCGCGGCGACGACACGGGCGACCTGCTCTCCATGCTGATGCTCGCGCGCGACGAGGACACGGGCGAGGGCATGACGGACGAGCAGTTGGGGAGCGAGGTGATGACGATGCTCCTCGCCGGACACGAGACAACGGCCACGTCGCTGAGCTGGGTGTGGGGACTGCTGTCGAAGCACCCGGAGGTGGAGGCCCGGCTGCACACGGAGCTGGACGCGGTGCTGGGAGGAAGCGCGCCCACGGTGGAGGACGTGCCGAGGCTCGGGTACACGAAGCAGGTGGTGGAGGAGACGATGCGGCTGTACCCGGCGGCGGTCATCTTCAGCCGCAGCGTGGAGGAGGACGACGTCATTGGCGGCTTCCGCATCCCGAAGGGGACGTCGGTGGACGTGAGCCCCTACGTCACGCAGCGCCATCCGGACTTCTGGGAGGAGCCAGACGCGTTCCGTCCAGAGCGCTTCGCCCCCGAGGCCGCGGCGAAGCGCCACCGCTTCGCGTACTTCCCCTTCAGCGGCGGGCCCAGGCAGTGCATCGGCAACAGCTTCGCGATGATGGAGGCGCAGCTCGTGCTGGCCACCGTGGCCCAGCGCTACCGCCTGCGCGCAGCGCCCGGCTTCACGTTGGAGCCGGATTCACACCTGACGTTGCGGCCGAAGGGCGCGCTCCCCATGAATCTGGAGCGCCGGACCTGAGCGCTCACTGAGGCGTCACGGAAGCACGCTGCACCTGCGTGACACCGGGCAGCGTGGGCGCGGGGTTGAGCGCCTGGACCAGCATGGCGCGCAGGGCCTCCGTGAGGTCTTCACCGGGAGCAATCACTCCGGCCGGAGCGCCCTGCAACGGCGCCGGCACCTCCGTGCCCACCACCACGATGGGGATGCGGACCTCCCAAGCAAGGTAGTGCGCCAGCCGCACCGCCGGCTCCGAGTTGTCCATCAACAGCGCGCCAATGGATCCCGCGCTGAACGGACGCCACAGCGGGCGCGCGGCCTCCGCGGGCGGCAGCACGCAGAAGTCCACGTTCAGCACGTCGCTCAGCTCCAGGCGCCCCAGCGTCCCGAAGCCGCTCTTCACAGCGGTGGGGTCCGCCGACATCGCCTCCAGCCCCGGCACCCGCGCCAGGATGCGGCGTGCCGCGGATGAACCGCTGCCACAGACGAAGACCTTCGCCGTCGCCACCTTCGCCAGCGTCCTCGTGCGCAGCAGGCGCCCACGCAGCGCGTGCACCTCCGCCGCGCCGATGAGGTCGCTCGCGCCCAGGTTCTGGCCTTCGCTCTCCGTGGGGCGCGCCATGCCCTTCTGGAGCAGCGTGGACAGCACGCCCAGGACCTCCATGTCCGTGGCGGGCGCCAGGTCCAGCACCTCGCCCAGCGCTCGCGGCTGACGGAGCAACTCCATCACCTGCGCCGTCACCGGGTGCTGCTCCTCGGACAGGTCCACCTCCGGTGCCAGCATCAGCCGCGTGTGGCGCGGCGGCAGGCCCGGCAACAGGCGGTTCACCTCGTCCGACTGACGCATGCCTTCCAGCAGCGCGTCGTCCATCGCGCGGTTGATGCGCGGGCGCGCGGCGCTGGTGCCGGGCGTGAAGGTGAAGTTGCCCTCCGTCCACGACAGGAGCCGGAACAGCGCCTTCTCCCCTTCCACCCTCCCGAGCCGCGCGTTCACCGTGCGGCCATCGGAGACGGTGATCTCCCCGCGCTCCGCGCCGCGCTCCAGCGACAGCTTCCCGTTGCGCTTGTTCATGCCCAGAATCTGCATGAGGTCCGGGATGCTGAGCTGGCTGAGCGAGCCTTCGATTTCCTGCTGCTCGCTCTTGAGGTCCTTGGCCGCTTCGTTGCGCCGGAAGATGTGCTCGATGCGGCTGAGCACTTCATCCAGGTTGAAGGGCTTGCGCAGCGTGCCGTCCCGCATGCCTCGCGCCCGGTCCGAGTCCAGGCTGGACGTGGTGAGCACCACCGGGATGTCTTCCGTGCGCGGGTTGGTGCGCAGGATCTGGACGAACGTGCGCGCGTCCAAAAGCCGGCACGCCTCGTCGAAGAGCGTCAGGTCCGGGTGCCGGAGCACCGCGACCTCCAGCGCCCGCGAGCCATCCGGCGCGTAGTGCACCTGATAGCCCTTCGTGCGCAGCGCCCGCGACAGGGCGCGCACCGAGTCGAGGTCGGGGTCGGCGATGAGGATCTTCCGCACCGTGGCCAAGGTCGCTTGCTCCGCTTCGTAACGTCAGTAGGGCTGCAGGTCGTATTCGGCCTGCAGCTTGGAGATGAGCCCGTCCACCACCGCGGTGTCCGAGGTGTGGAACCCCCACGTCGCGCCCCGCCCGCGCCGCTGGATGAGCGCGTACGACGCACTCTCCGACAGCCAGAGGATGAACTCGTGGCGCGCCACCCGTTCGTCCCCTTCCAGGAACACCGGCGTGAGCGCGGCGTGCGACTCCAGGTCCACGCGGCGACCCAACAGGTAGATGCGAGACGACAGGTCCGGCGGCGCCTGCTCCAGCCCCACCGCCAGCGGCAGGTCCGCGCGGATCTCCGGGCCGCCCACGTAGAGCAACCCGCGCGAGCCCGGGTCGCGCACCAACTCCCGGGCGATCTCCACCTGGAGCTCGTCGAAGAGCACGTCCGCCACCTTGCCCCGGCGGCTGGGTTCCGCGCGGTCGTCCGTGGGCAGACGCGGGCTGTTGGGCGTGCCCAGCAGCAGGTCCACCTCGTCCCAGAACGGCAGCCCGTCCAGCATCAGCCGGCGCTGGAGCGACGCGCGACGCTCGTCCATGCGGCGGCGGCAGCGGTGCACCAGCTCGTCGAAGTCCTCGCCGTCCTTGGGGAAGGTGCTGGCACCACCGACGAGCGCCAGCGGCAGGCGCTGCTCCACATCCTGCACGTCCGGCTCGTCGCGCACGGCGGCGACGGCGCGGCGCACGAACATCATCGCGCCGAAGAAGTCCGTCTCCGGAAGGAGGAGGTAGAACTCCTGGTCGCTCGCCTTCGCGATGACGTCCGAGTCGCGGATGATTTTACTGAGCGCCTTGATGATGCCGCGCACGGCCTTCTTCGCGTCCTGCGCGCCCAACCGCACGCGCACCAGCGGCAGGTTGTCGATGCTGAAGGTCAGCAGCGAGAACGTGCGCCCGTACCTGCGCGCCTTGTAGATCTCCTTGGACGCGTAGTCGGTGAAGTAGCTGAGGTTGTACGCGGCGGTGTCGCGGTCGCGCAGGCCCAGGCGCTGGAGCGCCATCAGCTTGCGGCCGTTCTTCACGCCCACCGCGGCGAAGTCCGCCAGCACCTTCGCGTCGCGCGTGTGCTCTACTCGGAAGTCACCGGTGAGCGGGTCGGACAGCTGCGCCAGACCCATCACCTCCCCGGCGGCCACCAGCGGTACGTACAGCACCGGGGAGCGCTCATCGCGCGCGAGCCACGGGGCGGCTTCGCGCAGGCGCAGGGACAGCGGCCCCTCCGGGCTCATCTTCTCCGGCAGGAACTGCTTGTCGAGCAGGCCCCGGTAGGAGCGCAGCGCCAGGTCTCCCCGGTCGTCCACCACCCACAGCGCGGCGCTCTGCGCGTCGCACACCGCGCCCAGGTCCGCGATGACGCGCTCCTGGAGCCATTCCAGGTCCGGATGGGAGAGCAGCTCCAGGCAGCGCTGCTGGAGGTTGTGGAAGCGGGCGAACTCCAGGTTCTCGTCCTGGAGCCGGGCGCGCTCGTGGCGCAGCTGGGCGCGCTCCATGGCGCGGTCCACCGCGAGCAGCAGGTCCGACTCCTCCACGGGCTTGACCAGGCAGTCCGCCACGCCCAGGCGCAGCGCGACCTCCGAGCCCTGCACGTCATCGCGCGTGCTGACGAGGATGACCTCCTGCTCCGGGTCGCGTTCGCGCAGGCGCGCGGTGAGCGAGAAGCCGTCCACGCCGGGCATCACCACGTCGGTGAGCACCAGGTCAAACGTCGCCCGGGCCACCTCTGCCAGGGCCAGGGTGGCGTTCTCCACCGCCACCACGCGGTGCCCCCGGCGCGACAGCAGGTCCGTGGCGAGTTGTCGGAAGAACAGGTCGTCGTCGACGACGAGGATGGGACCGGCCACGGCGCTCGGGGGGCGAAGGGAGGAAAACCGAAGGCTATCGGGCCCTTGGAAGCACGACAACGCCTTCGAAGACGAAGGCCACGGGGCCTCGGAGCCGGATGTCGGACAGGTCGTCCGGAACGCGGATTCTCAGGTCTCCGCCCGGCAGGGTGACGCGCAGCCAGGCATTCGAGGGCAGGCGCTTCGCCAGCACGGCCGCCACGGCGGACGCACACGCCCCCGTCCCACAGGCCTGGGTGAGGCCGCAGCCGCGCTCCCAGACGACGACGGTGAGGCCGTCCTCGTCCACGCGGACGAACTCCACGTTGGTGCGGTCCGGGAAGGCGGGGTGCCGCTCCAGGCCGGGGCCCAGGCGCTCGGCGGCTTCCAGGGGCTGGTCCAGGAGCACCAGGTGCGGGTTGCCCATGTTCACCGCGGTGCCGAGCAGGCCTTCATGGCCGGGCACGGGGGCGCTCACGAAAGGCTGGCCGGTCGTCCCGGAGGGCAGGTTCGCGGCCACCAGCCGGGCCGGGCCCATGGAGATGTCCACGCCGACGACGCCGCCATCGCCGTAGCCGGGCTCGCAGGTGAGCACGCCAGCCCCGGTCTCCACGTCGATGAGCGCGGGATGCTTGCCGGAGTGGTCCACCAGATACTTCACCGCACAGCGCAGGCCGTTGCCGCACATCTCCGCGATGCTGCCGTCGGCGTTGTGGACGACCATGCGGGCAAGGCCGCGGGACGACGGGAGGATGGCGAGCACCCCGTCCGCGCCAATGCCCCGGCGCCGGTCGCACAGCCAGCGGGACTGATCCGCGTCGATGTCCAGGCCCGTGCGGCGCCGGTCCAGGACGACGAAGTCGTTGCCCAGGCCGTGGTACTTGAAGATGCGTTCGCTTGCGTCCACGGGGGGAAGTGTAGACGCCCGCGTTTATTCGCGCTCGCCGACCTTCTTGGGCGCGGTGGGAACGTCCAGGGCAGGCATGGCCCGGCGCGAGGCTCCGGGAGCGGCGGGGGCACTGGCGCGGCGCAGCTCGGCCAGTTCGGCCTCCCGGGCGGCGAGCTGGTCCTGCATCTTCTCCACGTGGGCCTGGAGGACCTCCATCTCCGCGGCCATCTCCAGCACGTCCTCCGGAGGCGGTGCGGCGGCGGACTTCGATTCCTCCAGGGCCTGGAGCAGGGTCTGTCGTTCGGTCTCCAGCGCGTCCAGCCGGGCCTGCTGTTCGCGGATCCGGGTGGAGAGCTGGTCGCGTTCAGCGCGCTCGGTGTCCAGGAGGCGCGCGGCATCCGCGGCGGTGGTCTCCAGGGAGTTGGTCCGGCCCTCCAGGCGGACGCGGGCGGCGCGGGCGACCGTCAGGTCCGACTGGAGGCGCTCGCGTTCGGAGGCCATGGCGGTGCGCTCGGTGTCCGCGCGGCGGGCATGGGCTTCAGCATCGGCGGCGGCCTGGGTCAGGGCGGCGACGCGGGACTCCAGCGCGGCCTGTTCGGTCCGCGCGTCCTCGAGCGCCGTGGCGAGCCGGGACTCCATGGCGGCGAGCGATTCGCGGGTCTGTTCGGCGGATTGGGCGAGGCGGGCTTCGAGTTCGGCCTGTTCCGTCGAGGCGCGGGCCTGGGCTTCCGAGAGACGGGCGTCGCGCTCCGCGTTCGCGGAGTCGGATTGAGCGGTGAGGTCCGCGATGCGGGCTTCGAGTTCGGCCCGTTCCGCGGCGGCCCGGGCGGTGGCGTCCGCGAGCTGTGCCTCGATGGAGGCCTTCTCTTCGCGGGCCTGCTCCGTGAGTTCGGCGAGACGGACTTCGAGCTCCGACCGCTCCGTGCCGGCCTGGGCGGTGGCTTCCGCGAGCCGCACTTCCAGTTCGGCCTTCTCCGTGGCGGCCTGGGCGAGCGTTTCGGCGAGGCGTGTTTCGAGTTCGGCCTTCTCCGTCCCGGATGTCGCGAGGAGTTCGTTGAGCCGCGTCTCCAGTTCGGCCTTCTCGGTCCCGGCGTTCGCGAGGAGTTCGTTGAGCCGCGTCTCCAGTTCGGCCTTCTCCAGGCCGGCTCGCGCGAGCGCTTCGTTGAGGCGCAGCTCCAGCGTGGCCTTGTCCGTGCCCGCGCTGGTGAGCGCTTCGGTCAGGCGAAGCTCCAGCTCAGCCTGCTCCGTGCCGGCCTGAGAGGTGGCTTCCGCGAGACGGGCTTCCAGGTCGGTCCGCTCCTGCTCCGCGCGAGTGGTGAGGTCCGCGAGCTGTGCTTCCAGGGTGGCGGTGCGCTCGTTCCCGGTCTGGACGGTCTCCGTGAGCCGGGCCGCGTCCGCGCGAGCGGTTGCCAGTTCCTCGCGCAGACCTTCCAGCGAGGACTCCAGGTTCGTGGCCTTGCCCGCGAAGCGGCGCGCGGTTTCGAGCTGCACCACGAGCACTTCCGCGTGCTCGCGCGTGGCGGCGAGCCGGTCGCTGGCGTCCACCAACTCCGCTTCCAGCCGGCCGACTTGCTGGCTCCGCTCATGCAGCGCGGCGTGCGCCCGTTGCAGTTCGGAGCCCAGGCGCATCAATTCCTGGTGCGCGGCGCCCAAGCGGGCCGTCTCCGCGCGCAGGGCCGTCAGCTCCTGCTCCTTCAGCCCCAGATGCTCGCGCAGTTCGTCCAGGTCCTGCTGCTGCCGCTCGGTCCGCGAGAGCGCGCCTTCCAGCTGCGCCTCCATGGAGACCCGCAGGGCGCTGGCTTCGCGCAGTTCCTGTTCGCGAGCGGTCAGGGACTCCGTGAGACGTGCGGCCCGGGCTTCGGACTCGCGTGCCGCGTCCTGCGACTGCGAGCCCTCCGCGAGACGGGTCTCCGCCTGCGCGAGTGAATCCTCCAACGCGCTGAGGTTCGAGGTCTCCGCGGCGAGCCGGAACTCCACCTCCGTCAGGGAGGCTTCCAGTCCGACACGGCGCGACGTCTCGGAAGAGGCGCGCTTCTCCGCGTCCGCCAGGGACTGCTCCAGGGTGGCGAGGCGGGCCTCCGCGTCCTTCAACGAGGCTTCCAGCTCGGAGCGGCGAGCGGTCTCGGCGGCAATCGTGGACTCCGCCAAGGCGATGGATGCTTCCAGTTCGGCACGGCGGGTGGACTCCGCGGCCTGCCGGACGTCGACCTCCAAGAGCGATGCTTCGAGTTCGGCACGCCGCGTGGACTCCGTGGCCTGCCGGGACTCCGCCTCCGCGAGCGCCGCTTCCAGTTCGGAGCGCCGCGCGGATTCCGCGGCCTGCCGGGCCTCCGTCTCCGCGAGCGCCGCTTCCAGTTCGGAGCGCCGCGCGGATTCCGCGGCCTGCCGGGCCTCCGTCTCCGCGAGCGCCGCTTCCAGCTCAGCACGCCGCGTGGACTCCGCGGCCTGTCGGGCCTCCGCCTCTGAAAGCGCCGCTTCCAGCTCAGCACGCCGCGTGGACTCCGTGGCAAGCCGGGCCTCGGCCTCCGCGAGCGTCCGCGCCAACGATGCATGGCGCTCGGTCTCCGTGGTCTGCCGAGACTCAGCCTCCGACAACGCCTGCTCCAGCGAAGTCAGACGCGCGGCATCCGCGGCATGGCGGGCCTCTGCCTCCGCGAGCGACTGCTCCAGCGCGGCCCCATGCGAAGACGCGGCGGCATGGCGGGCCTCTGCCTCCGCGAGCGACTGCTCCAGCGCGGCCCCATGCGAAGACGCGGCGGCATGGCGGGCCTCGGCCTCCGCGAGCGACTGCTCCAGCGAGGCCCCTCGCGCGGTCTCGGTCGCGAGGCGGGCCTCGGCCTCCGTGAGGGCCTGCTGCATCGCGGTGAGACGGGCGGCCTCTTCAGCGAAACGAGACTCGGTGTCCGACAGCGACGCTTCCAGTTCGGCGCGGCGGGCTTCGACTTCCGCGAGCCGGGTCTGGACGGATGCCCGCGCCTGCTCCGCTTCGGCCAGGCGCTCGCGCTGAGCCGAGGCCTCCGTGCGCAGGGTCTCCAGTTCCAAGCGGAGCGCAACCTCATCCGTCGCGCGCGACTCGCGGTCGCGAACCTCCTGCGTACGCGCATCATCGAGCGAGGACAGCGCCTCCACCTCGGACCGCCGCGCCTCGGTGAGCTCCGCGCGCAGCTCACGCACCGTCGCATCCAGGGCCGCCTGCGATTGCTTCGCCTCCGTCAGCGCGGCACGGGCCTCTTCCAGCTCCCGGGCGTATCCACGCGCCTCGTCCGCCGACGCCGCGTGCGACTGCCGCAGATCTTCGTTCGTGCGCTGCGCTTCGGCGAAGGAGGCCTGGACCTCTGAAAGGGTCTGGCGCGTCTGCTCGAAGGCAGCCTCGGTGGACAGCCGCGCGGCACGCGCCGCCGACAGGTCCGTTTCGAGCTGGCCCCGAGCCTCCTGTGCCGAAATCCGCGAGGCTTCAGCCCGGGCGCGCTCCTCGTCCAGCGCCGAAGCGGAGCTCTGCTGGAGCTGGGCGAACGACGCCTCCAACCGGGCCCGCTGCGCGCGCTCCTCCTCCAAAACCGTGCGCGCCACGCCCAGCGCGGCATCCAGCCGCAGCCGGTCCGATTCCAGTGCGCTCTGCGCCTCGTTCCACGAGGACTCGGAACCCTCCAGTCGGGAGCGAAGGGCCCGCTCCGCGTCGAGCGACTCCTGAAGGTTCGCGAGTGCCACCTGCGCGCGGGCCTGCTGCTCGCGCTCCGACAGCAGCTGCGCCTGGGTATCGGCGAGCAACGCCTCCCAGCGAGCCCCCCGCTCCTGCTCGTGGGTCAGGGACTCGCGAGCCGCATCAAGCTCCGCCTGCACCGAGGCCCGGGCCTTCTGCTCCCGAGCCAGGTCCTCCTGGATGAGCGCGGCCAGGGCTTCCGAGTCGGTCAACTCCTGCCGCAACGAGCGGAGCGTTGCCTCCAGCTCCGTGTTCTTCGCCTCGGCGGTCTCGCGCGCCTGGTTCGACTCCGCGAGCCGGACCCCGTGGTCCCACACTTCACGGGCCAGGGTGTCCCGGGCTTCGGAACGGGCCTGTTCGACCGCGGCATCGAGTGCCTCCGCGGCACGCGCCTCCGCCGCCGTGAGCCGGGCCTCCGCCTCGGCGCGCACGTCGGCGAGCACCTGCTCCGTCTGGCCGCTCGACACGGCGCGGGCGTCGGTGAGCGCGGTGGCCGAGCGGGCTTCGGCCTCTTCCAGCCGACGGGCCAGGAGCGCCTCGGCTTCGGCACGCACCTCCACGAGCATCCGCGCCGCGCGGACTTCAGCTTCTTCCAACTGCCGGACCCGTTCGGCCTCGGACTCGGCGCGGGCTTCGGCCAGCGCCTGGGCCCGTTCGGCCTCCGCCTCGGCACGCGCTTCCGCGAGGGCCTGCGCTGTCCGTGCCTCGACATCCGCCAGTTGCCGGCTCCGCTGAGCCGATGCCGTGGCACGGACTTCGGTGAGCGCCTGCTCGCGGCGGCTCTCCGCTTCCGCCAGGGCCGCGGCCCGTTCAACGGCGGCGTCCGCGAGCACCTTCGCCACCCGAGCGTCCGCGTCGGCCAGAGCCCGCTCGACACGGGCCTCCGCATCCGCCCGAGCCGCATCCAGCGCCTGAGCCGCCTCCGCCACCGCGCGTTCGACACGGGCATCCGCATCGGCCCGAGCTGCCTCCAGCGCCTGAGCCGCCTCGCGAGCATCCGCCAGCGCACGCTCGACACGGGTATCCGCATCAGACCGGTTCGCCTCCAGCGCCTGAGCCGCCTCGCGAGCATCCGCCGCCGCACGCTCGACACGGGCATCCGCGTCGGACCGGGCCTCCTCCAACTCCCGAGCGAGCCGGGCCTCCGCGTCGGACCGGGCCTCCGCCAACGCCTTCTCGAGCCGGGCCTCCGCCTGCTCACGGGCCTCCTCCAGCGCGAGCTCCGCGAAAGCCCGTTCCTCCTCCAACGCCTGCGCGAGCCGAGCCTCCTCCTGCTCGCGGGCCTCCGCCAGCGCGCGCTCCTGCCGCGAATCCGCGTCGGAATGCGCGGCGGCCAGCGCGTTCGTCACCCGCTCGTCGGCCTCGGCACGGGCCTGGGCCAGCGCCTCCTCCAGCCTTGCCTGCGCCTGGGCCCGCTCCGCGTCGATGGCCTGGACGAGCGCGGCTTCCACACGGACGCGCTCCGTCTCCGCCGCCACCAGCCGCTGCCCTGCGACGTGCTGCGCGGACTCGACCCGCTTCTGCTCCGCCTCCAGAGACTCCAGGCGCAGCCCGGCCGCGTGAAGCTCCTCCTCCAACCGCGCCGCCAGCGCCCGAGCCGCTGACTCCGACTGAGCGCGGCCCTCCAGCTCCTGCCGCAGCCGGCCTTCCGCCTCACGCGCGCTGGTGAGCTCCGTCTCCAGACCGCGCTGCAACGCCTCGCGCTCGGAGAGCCGCGCCTCCGCGTCCTTGCGCGCCCCTTCGGCGGAGTGCATCCGCTGCTGGGCCTCGGCGAGCTCCCGGCGCGCTCGCGCCAGCTCCGCGTCCTTCACCGGAACCGCGTCGCCCGCCGTCCGCGCCGACTCCTGCGCGCGCGCCAGCTCCGCCTTCAGGTGCTCCACCGCCGCGAGCGCCGTCGAATACTGCTCCGCGATGCGCAGCTCCCGCTCGCGAGCCGCCTCCGCCTGCCGGCGCTTGTCCTCCGCGCCGTCCTGCGCGCGCTCCGCCGCCAGCCGGTCCCGCTCCCGGTCGATGCGCAGCGAGCCCAGCTCATCCTGCAGGTCGCGCAGCTCCGTGTACGCCTGCGTCAGCCGCTCGCGAGACTCATCCAGCGTCGCCGCCGTCTCCTCGCGCCGCGCCCGCTCCAGCCGCAGAGTCTCCTGCGCGGCAAGCGCCTGCACGCCCGCGTCCGCCTGCGCACGCTGCGCCGCCTCCACCTCCAGGCGCTGCGCCGTCAGCCGCCGGTCCGCATCGGCGATCCGCTCCGTCGCGACCTGCAACTCCAGCTCACGGCGCCGCAGCCGGCTGCTCAGGTCGTCCCGCTCGCGCGCGGACTCCACCGTGCCCCGAGCCTGCTCCAGCTGCGCGGTCAGCCGCGCCATGTCCTGCCGGGCGCCCTCCAGCGCCGGCTTGAGCGACACGACCTCCGCCTCGCGGTCTCCAATCTCCGCGCGAAGCTTCGACACCGCTTCCTTCAGCCGCCCTGCCCGCTCCTCCCACGTCTTCGCCCGGGCCGCGACCTCGTCCAGCTTGCCGCGCGTGAAGGCCAGCGGCTCCGGCGGCAGCTGCACCCACGTGGGGTCCACCACCCGCGTCGGCTCCAGGCCCGCCATCACCACGAAGTACGCCGCCTCGCTGTGCCGCACGAGCGAGCCGTCCACCTGCAACCCGTCGCCCCGCTCGAACGCCAGCTGGTAGCCCAGCACCGGCGACTGCGTGGCCACCTCTACATGGGGGAAGTGCGCCGTCAGCGCGTCCAGCAGCTGCCCGTACGTGGGCGGCACCGTCTCTTCCGGCTCCAGCAACTGAGGCAGCGCCAGCCCCGCGATGTTGCGCAGGCCGCCCACCAGGAAGCCCTGCCGGGCCACCAGCCGCGCCAGCTCCGCCAACAGCTCCGGCGCGCGCACGTAGGGCGCCAGGTCCGTCACCAGCACCAGGTCGAAGCTTCCCGCCTCCAGGTCGTCATAGACGTTGGCGCGGAAGCGCAGCTGCGGGTGCGCATGGGCCTTCTGCGCCGCCTCCACCGCGGACACGTCCGCGTCGCACGCCACCACGGTGCGCGCGCCCCGCTCCACCAGGAAGCGCGCGCTCTCGCCGCCCGTGGACGCCACGGCGTCGACCTCGAGCACGCGCCGGCGCGCGAACAGGCTCTCCGCGAAGATGTAGCGGGGCAGCAGCTCGCTGGGCCCCATGCGACGAAAGGTGGATTGCAAATGATGATCCCGACAGGGCGGTAATCGTAGCGTTGGAGTCCCAGAAGACCCAATTTCAGGTTTCGACCCCCACGGGCCCAAGCCCGTCCGACCGGAGAGCAGGCGACATGACCACCCATTCACCGCAGGGATTCGGCTACCGGGCCCGCCGCACCTTCACCCGGCTCGTCGTCTTCCTCGTCATCCTGGGCCTGGGTGGCGGCGTCGTCTTCCTCCTGGGCCAGCTCAACGCCCGCACCTTCACCGTCCTGCAGGAGAACGGCGAGCTGGTGGTGATGAAGGGCCGCGCCCTGCCCACCGGCGCCGCCGCCTACCGCCCCGGGGACCCGCGCCTCGCGGACGCCTACGCCCCCCTCCCCCTGGAGGGCCAGG
Source organism: Corallococcus sp. AB030 (assembly GCF_003668965.1). Taxonomy (NCBI): domain Bacteria; kingdom Pseudomonadati; phylum Myxococcota; class Myxococcia; order Myxococcales; family Myxococcaceae; genus Corallococcus; species Corallococcus sp. AB030. The sequence goes on along the minus strand of NZ_RAWQ01000179.1, from coordinate 476 downwards.
ACGTCACCCTGCTGACGCAGCAGAAGTTCACCGACCGCGACGACCTGGACCGCGCCCTCTTCCCCCTCCTGGAGACCCTGGCCCGCCCGCGCATCGCGTCCGGCGAGCCCGCCAAGGTGGAGCGCGGCCTCTATTATCTGCGCCGCGCGGAGAAGCTCTCCGGCATCACCGAGGAGCAGCGCCGCAGCCTCCAGTCCATGCTCACCGACGTGGCCTTCTACCAGGCGCGCCAGAAGCTGGAGGACGCCCGCCGCCTCGTGTCCGAGGGCCTGGCCCAGCTCAAGCTCGCCGCGGAGTCGGAGAACCGCCACGCCCGCGCCGCCAACCAGATGCTCACCACCGTGGGCCCCACCGCCCGCGACCTGGAGGAGGCCCTGCGCCGCGCCGTCCACAGCGAGAGCGCCCCGGACAACACCCCTGTAGCACCCGCGCCCCGGCAACCCGCCCCGTCACCCGCCGGTGACGCCGCCCAGCAG
>NZ_RAWQ01000178.1:0-23629 GCF_003668965.1 Corallococcus sp. AB030 | reverse complement strand
GCCCCAGCACCCCACCCACGAGCGACAGCATCACCGCCTCCGTGGCGAACTGACCCAGGATGCGGCGGCGGCGCGCGCCCAGCGCCTTGCGGATGCCAATCTCCCGCGTCCGCTCCGTCACCGACATCAGCATGATGTTCAGGATGCCGATGCCGCCCACCACCAGCGACAGCAGGCACACGCCCACGCCCGCGAGCGCGATGACCTGGGACAGCTCGTTGAAGGACGCCGTCATGGACTCGTTGGTGTGCAGCTCGAAGTCGTTCGGCTCCTGCGGCGTGAGGCCCCGGCGGCGGCGCATCAGGTTCACCACTTCGTCCTGCGCCTTCTGGAACGACGCCCCGTCGCGCGCCTGGATGTCGATCTCCACCGAGCGGTTCTTGCCGTAGAACTGCTGGAAGGCGCGCATGGGCAGGATGGCCTGGTTGTCCTGGCTGGCCATCCCCATGACGCTGCCGCGCTTCTGCAGCACGCCAATCACCTGGAACGGCCGGCCCTGCAGCCGCACCTCGGAGCCCACCGGGTTCATGCCCGGGAAGAGCGTGTCCGCCAGGTCCACGCCAATGACCATCACCGGGCGGCCGTCCAGCGTCTCCGTCTCGTTGAAGAAGCGGCCGGTCGCCACGACGACGCCGCTCGTCTCCAGGTACGTGGGCTCCGTGCCCAGGATGCTCACCGAAGGAGGCGTCTCCCGGAACGCCGTGGTCAGCTTCTTGCCCCACTCCTGGGCCAGGGGCGTGGCCGCGCTCACGGAGGGACACGACTCCATGATGGCGCGCACGTCGTCGCCGAGCAGGTCCTTGCGCTTGGCGTACTTCGCCCAGTTGATGCGGCCGAAGCCGGTGGGCCACTTCGTCACCTCGAAGGTGTGCGCGCCCAGGCTGCCCAGGTTCTTGTTCACCTGTTCGCGGAGGCCCTCGATGAGGGCCATCATCGTGATGACGGTGGCCACGCCGATGACGATGCCCACCAGCGTCAGGAGCGAGCGCAGCGGGTTGCCCAGGAAGGTGCCGAGCGCCAGCCGCAAGTTGTCCAGGAAGGCCCGCATTGCCCTATTCGTAGCGGAGCGCTTCCACCGGGTCCAGCCGGGCCGCACGCGCGGCCGGCCAGATGCCGAACAGCAGGCCCACCAACGCCGCGAACGCCACCCCGCCCACCACCGTGCCCGGGCGCACGTCCGCCGCCAGCGGCGTCACCAGTGACACGATCTTCGCCGTGCCCAACCCCACCGTCGTCCCCAACAGTCCCCCCACCGCGGACACGCTGGAGGCCTCCATCAGGAACTGGAGCACGATGGTGCGCTGGCGCGCGCCCAGCGCCCGGCGGACCCCAATCTCTCGCGTCCGCTCACGCACCGACACCAGCATGATGTTCATGATGCCGATGCCGCCCACCAACAGCGTGATGAGTCCCACGCCCGTGGCCACCGCGTAGAGCGCGCCGGTGAGCTGCTCGTAGGTCGCCGCGAGCGAGTCCGTCCGGTTGACGTTGAAGTCGTCCGGCTGGCCCGGCGGCGTCGCGCGCACGCGCCGCATGATGCCCACCAGCTGGTCCTCCACCTTCGCCATCTGCCCCGCGTCCGCCACGGCGATGGCGATCTGCATGGGCCGCCCCTTGCCGAAGTTGGAGTTGAAGGTCTTGAACGGCATGAACACGGACATGTCCATGTTCTCCGCCACGACCTTCCCCTTGCGCCCCAGCGTGCCCACCACCTGGAAGGGCCGCCCGTCGATGCGGACGGTCTGCCCCAGCGGGCTGATGCTGGGAAAGAGCGAGGCGGCCACGTCCGCGCCCAGCACCGTCACCGCCCGGTTCACCTCTTCGTCCGCGCGGGTGAGGAAGCGTCCGGACACCACCTCGTAGTTGCCGATGGCCAGGTAGTCGCTCCACACGCCGTTGATGCGCACGTTGGAGACCTGGAGGGCGCCGTGCGACACGTCGGACGTGCGCAGCACCGCCGGGGAGATGGCGGTGATGAAGTCCGCCTGGGCGCGCAGCTGCGCCACCTGCTCCAGCGTGAAGTTCTTCCGGTTGCGGTAGAGCCACCAGTTGCCCTTCACCATCCAGGGGTACTTGGAGATGAAGATCGTGTTCGCGCCCAGCGTGGCCAGCTGCTTGTCGAACGACGCGTTGAGCCCCTGGATGATGCCGACAATGGCCAGGAGCGTCGCCACGCCAATGCCGATGCCCAAGGTCGTGAGCACCGTGCGCATCCGGTTCGCCCGGAGGGAGAACACCGCGATGCGGGCCCCCTCCAGCACGTCCACGCGGAAGCCCTTCCGGAAGCTCACGCGGTGCCCGCCTGGGGTGCCGCGTGCACACCCAGCGCCACCTCCGGCCCCGGCCCGTCCGCGACGATCTCCCCGTCGCTCAACCGGATGGCCCGGGGACAGCGCGCGGCCAGCTTGGGCTCGTGCGTGACGAGCACCAGCGTGTGCCCCGCGCGGTGCAGCTGCTCGAAGAGCTTGACGATCTCCTCGCCGGTGGCCGAGTCCAGGTTGCCCGTGGGCTCGTCCGCCAGGAGCATGGACGGCTCCGACACCAGCGCCCGCGCGATGGCCACGCGCTGGCGCTGACCGCCCGACAGCTCGTTGGGCCGGTGGTGCATGCGGTGCGTGAGCTGCACCTTGTCCAGCGCCGCCTTCGCCCGCTCGCGCCGCTCCTTCGCGCCCATCCCCCGGTACACCAGCGGCAGCTCCACGTTGGCGAGCGCCGTCTCCCGGGGCAGCAGCTGGAACGTCTGGAAGATGAAGCCGATCTCCACGTTGCGGATGACGGCCAGGTCGTCGTCGTCCATGCTCGACACGTCCTTGCCGTTGAGCATGTAGCGGCCGCTCGTGGGCGTATCCAGGCAGCCCAGCACGTTCATGAGCGTGCTCTTGCCGGAGCCGGACTGGCCGATGATGGCCACCCATTCCCCCCGCTGGATGCCAAAGGACACGCCGCGCAGCGCGCGCACCTCTTCACCGCCCACGAAGAAGGCCCGCGTGAGCCCCTCCACCTGGATGAGGGGGCCCGCGTCCGGTGCAGGGGCCGACGTCACGACTTGCCCTTCGCCGCGGCCTTCTCCGGCTCGCGCACCGCGTCCCCGTGGGACAGCTCCTTGGACAGCGTGCGGTAGGGGCCTTCCACCACGCGGTCCCCGACCTGCAGGCCCTCCAGCACCTCCAGCTCCGTGTCGGAGGCGATGCCGGTGCGCACGCGGCGCACCTGCGCCTTGTTGTCGTTGTCCACCACGAACACGACCTTGGCCAGCGACTCCGTGCGGCGCTTGGCGGTGAGGGACGTGCCCTCCACCGGCGCCTGGTAGTCCGGCAGCGAGCGCTCCGCGCGCACCGTGACGGCCTGGATGGGCACCAGCACCGCGTCGTTGTGCGTCTCCGCGCTGATGCGCGCCTCGGCGCTCATGCCGGGGAGCACGCCCGGCGGACGCGCGTCCAGGGCGACGGTGATGGGGAAGCTCGTCACTTCGGCCTCCGTGCCCGGGTTCTTGATGGTGGCCTTCTGGGCGATCTCCACCACGGTGCCGGTGAAGGACTGGCCCTCCAGCGCGTCCAGCGTCACCTCCGCGGGCTGGCCGTACTTCAGGTGGACGACCTCGTGCTCACCCACCTCGAACTTCACCTCCATCTGGTTGAGCGCGGCGATGGTCATCACCACGTCCTCGGAGAAGTCGGAGCCGCGCACGCGCTCGCCCACTTCACGCGTCAGTTCAATCACGTTGCCGTCGATGGGGGACAGGAGCGTGGTGCGCGCCAGGTCCGTGGAGGCCTGCTCCAGCACTGCGCTGCTCTGGGCCACGCGCTGCTTGGCGGCCGCGAGGCGCGCCGCGGCGGTGTCCGCCACGGCCTGGGCCTGCTCCACCTCCGCGGCGGACGCGAGCCCCTTCTCCGCGAGCCCCTTCACGCGGCCCAGCTCCGCGCGCTGGCGCGAGGTGTCCACCTCCGACACCTGGACCTCGGAGCGGGCCGCGTCGCGGGACGCGGTGGCCTGCTTCACGGCCGCCTCGTAGTAGCGCTTGTCGATCTGTCCCAGCACCTGCCCCTTGGTGATGGGGTCACCGTCCTTCACCTTGAGGGCGACGAGGTCGCCGGACAGGTTGGAGGAGATCTTCACCGTGGTGGCCGCCTGCACCTTGCCCGCGCCGGTGATGGTGCGGGTGATGGTGCCCTTGCGGGCCTTGGCCATCTGGACTTCCTGCGTCGTGGGCGGCCGGTCCCGCAGGCCGCCCACGGTGATGGCCACCGCTCCAAGCAACAGCGCGCCGGCGATTGCCGCCTTCCACCACGTCATTGTGAGTCTCCCGGGTTCAGCGTGCCCATGGCCCGGAACAGGGCATAGCGGGCGATTTCGACATCGATGCGGCTCTGGAGCAACACCAGCTCCGCCTGGGTCAACTTGAGCTGCGCGTCTCGCACGTCCAGCGTGGAGCCGGCGCCCGCGCGGAAGCGCTCCTCCGCCAGGGCCAGGCCCTGTTGGGCGACCGCGCGGTTGTCCGTCGCGAGCTTCGCGGAGGCAATCTGTCCTTCCAGCACCTGGTGGGAGCGGCGCACCTCCGCCTCCAGCTCCCGCGCCGTCTGCGCGAACGTCAGCTCCGCCTTGCGGATGTTGACCTGGGCGCGCGCGGACTGGGCATCCGTGTTGAAGCCGTTGAACAGGTCCCACGTCAGCGTGACGCCGCCGTTGAAGATGTTGCCGTAGCCGGGCTCGCTGAAGAACGGGCCCAGGTCCTGGCTGTTGTGCGAGTACCGCGCGGACAGGCCCACGCGGGGGATGTAGTCCCCCTGCACGATGGCCCGCTGCAGCTCCGCCACCTGCACGCGCTGCTGGAGCGCCTTGAGCAGGGCGCGGTGCTCGCGGGCCGTCTTGATGGCGTCATCCAGGGCGGGCGCCGGCGCGGGCTCCTGCTGGAACACGCCGGGGTCCACCGCCTGGAGCAGCTCCGTGCCGGGGCGCGCCAGCCACACGGCCAGCTGCACCTGGTCCGCCACCAGCTGGTTCTGGCGCTGCACGATGTTGATGCGGTCGTTGCCCAGGTTGACCTGGGCGGCGATCTCCTCGGACTTGCCCACGCGGCCCGCCTGGAAGAGGGCGCGCGCACGCGCCAGCTGCTCCTCGCTTTGCTTCGCGGTGGCGTTGAGCACGCCCAGCGTGGCCTGCGACAGGAACAGGTTGAAGAAGCGGCGGATGGCCTCCAGCTCGGAGGTGTCCGACTCTTCAATGGACTGGTTGCGCGTGGCGTCCACGTTGACGCCCGCCTGCTCCAGCTGCTTCCAGAGGCCCCGGTTGTAGATGACCTGCGACACGCCCAGGGACGCGAAGTAGCTGTCCGCCGTGTTGGAGGTAGCCACCACCTCCCGCGTGACGGTCTCCGTCTCACTGATGGGGACGGTGAAGACCTGCCGTCGCCGGCCCACGTAGTCCAGGCTGGGGCCCAGGTTGAGCTGCACCTGCGGCAGGAGGCCGGAGCGCGCCACGCGCTGGTCCTCCTGGGCCACGGCGACGTCCAACGCGGCCTGGAGCGCCTGGGTGTTCTTGCGGCCCAGCTGGCGCGTCTCCTCCAGCGTGATGGGAGTGGCGGTGAGCAGCGTCGCGACAACGAGGAAGGCGCTCACTGCGCACCTCCCGCCGGCAGGCCGATGAAGAAGACACCCACGTACATGAGGTACATCACCCCGATGAGCACCAGCGCGCGCCCGAGGCGCATGCCGGTGGCGGTGGAGAAGCCCACTCCCAGCAGGCCCACGCTCCACAGGTTGAAGAAGTCCACGCCCTTGAGCACGCGCTGCATCTTCGGCGTCAGGCCGTCCAGCAGGGCCAGACTGGAGGGCACGAGCCGCTCCGCGCGCAGGTCGGTGAGCGAGTGCTGGTAGCCCGCGCACAGCGCGTAGATGAGGTGGTACAGCGCGATGGGCAGCAGCGCCACCGCGGCGGCCGTCATCAGCTGCCCGAAGGCCGCGGGCTTGTTGAAGAGCCAGGCCGCGACCCAGAGGATGCACGCGAGCGCCAGCACCATCAGGGGCATCACGATGAGCCCCTTGGCGATGCCTCCCACCAGCGCCTTGCGCGACGCGGTCTGAATCTGCTCGGCGATGTCGGACTCGGACACGCTGGACGCGGTCGAGTCCGTGGGCAGGGCGCTCACGATGGAGGCGGTGGCGTCCCAGCGCAGCGCGTAGACGGTGCCGGAGATGGCGACGCAGAAGGCGAGGATGAGGAGGGGCCACAGCCAACGCCGGGCCTCGACGGCGGCGCGCATCCCCCCAAGAGGGTCCACGAAGACGCGCGCCGGTTGAGCAAGGGAGGTCATAGGGATGGGGTCTCTGGGCGGATTACGCAGCCCTCCCGGAGTGATTGCCCGGTCCCTTGAATTGAGTCGGGAAACGGGCGGGCAGCCAACCGAAATCCGGCCGCGGCCCAAGGTTTACCCTGCCTTGCATCCATCCTGTAGCGGTCTGTAGCCTAAATTTTGCGGCGGAGCGGCGGACGGTGTATTCCGCTCGGCTGGACGCTTGCCGGAGCATGAATGGTCGACAGCACGGATCTCGCCCAGGTTCTCCATGAGGCGAATGACATCGCCCGCAGCGTCGCCCAGAAGCCCACGTCGGCCCACGTGTTGCTGGCGCTCTTCACGGTGGAGAACCGTGCTCAGCGCCTCCTGAAGGAGAAGGGCGTGGACGAGGACGCGCTCCTCCAACTCATCACGGAGGCCCCGGCGGAGACGGGCAACGTGGTGCAGGAGTTGACCGCGCGCGCCCGCGAGCTGGCCAGCACCTTCCGTGCGGGCGAGGCGGACTGCCTGCACCTGCTCATCGCCATCATCCGCAAGCGCTGCGCCGCGAGCGACCTGCTGGGGCGGACGGGGTTGGACCTCATCTCCCTGTCCAACACGGCGCTCGCCTATTCCACCAGTGGCGGCCTGCCACGTCGGCTCCAGCCGGGCTATGGCCAGGCCGTGGCCACGCGCGCGCCGGTGAGCCGTCCGGTAGGTGCGCCGCCGTCTCCGCTTCCCTCCTCCACGTTCGCGCTGAGCGTGCCGCGTCCGGTCCCCGCGCCGGCTCCGGTGATGACGCCCCCGGTGACGACTCCGCCGCCAGCCGCGCGCTCGACGCCCGCGCTGTCTCCGAGAGATCTCATCGACGTGGACGAGGACGACGTGACGCAGGACGCCGTCTCGGAAGCCCCGCCTCCGCCGATGCCGCGCATGGCGCCTCCCGCGCCGCCGGCCCCGGTCGCCCGTGCGACGCCGCCCGCCCCGCTGCCTCCCGCGCCCGTGGTCAAGCCGTCCTCGCCTCCGCCGTCCCAGGCCAAGGGTCAGCCGCTGACGCTGGACGCCAAGGCGTTCCCGATGCTCACGTCCATGGGCCGCAACCTGAGCCAGGCCGCGCGCGAGGGGAAGCTGGACCCGGTGGTGGGCCGCGCGAGGGAGGTCGAGGAGGTCATCGACATCCTGGGCAAGCGCCGCACCAACAACCCGTGCCTGCTGGGCGAGCCCGGCGTGGGCAAGACGGCGGTGGTGGAGGGCGTGGCGCAGCGCCTGATGGGCCTGCGCGGCACGCTGGCGGAGAAGATCCTCGTCGAGTTGGACATGGCCACGCTGGTGGCGGGCACGCAGCTGCGCGGCTCGTTCTCCGAGAAGCTCAACGCACTGAAGGAAGAAGTGCGGCGGGCCGAGGGGCGCGTGGTGGTCTTCATCGACGAAATCCACACGCTGGTGGGCGCGGGCTCCACGGGCGAGGGCCCGCAGGACGCGGCCAACGAGCTGAAGACGGCGATGGCTCGCGGCGAGTTCCCCTGCATCGGGGCGACGACGCACGACGAGTACCGCAAGTTCATCGCGGCGGACCCGGCGCTGGAGCGGCGCTTCACGCCGGTGGTGGTGAACGAGCCGTCAGTGCCGGAGACGTTGCAGATCCTCCAGGGCATCATCGGGCGCTACGAGGAGCACCACGCGCTGCGATACCTGCCGGAGGCGCTGGAGGCAGCCGCGTCGCTGGCGAGCCGCTACGTGACGGACCGGTTCATGCCGGACAAGGCCATCAGCGTGGTGGACCTGGCGGGCAGCCGCTGCCACCGCGAGGGCAAGCACCGGGTGGACGCGGCGGACGTGGCGCGCGTGGTGGCGAAGCTGGCGGGCGTGCCAGAAGAGCGGCTGCTGATGAACGACTCCGCGCGGCTGCTCCGGTTGGAGAACGACCTGGCGGAGCGCGTGATTGGCCACGGCGACGCGGTGGTGCGCATCTCGCGGGTCATCCGCCGCAACTACGCGGGCTTCGCGTCGCGCCGTCCCATGGGCAGCTTCCTCTTCCTGGGCCCCACGGGCGTGGGCAAGACGGAGATGGCGCGGGCGCTGGCGGAGGTGCTGTTCGGCAACCGGGACGCGCTGGTGCGTCTGGACATGAGCGAGATGTCCGAGTCCCACGGCGTGTCGCGCCTCATCGGTTCACCCGCGGGCTACGTGGGCTTCGGTGAAGGCGGACAGCTCACGGAGCCGGTGCGCCGTCGGCCGTCGTCGGTGGTGGTGCTGGACGAGATCGAGAAGGCGCACCGCGAGGTGCAGATGCTGCTGCTCCAGGTGTTGGAGGAGGGGCGGCTGACGGACGGCAAGGGCCGGCACATCGACTTCTCGAACACGGTCATCGTGATGACCACGAACCTGGGCGCGGAGGCGTTCAGCCGCACGGGCCGCGCGGTGGGCTTCGGCGCGGCGGACGCGGCCGAGGGCAAGGCGCTGGACATGGCGTCGGACACGGCGCGCAAGGCGCTGCCGCCGGAGCTGTGGAACCGCATCGACGAGCGGCTGCCGTTCCGTCCGCTGGCGGAGCAGGAGGTGGCGAAGATCGCCACGCTCATCCTGGCGGAGAGCAGCAAGCGGCTCGCGACGGAGCGCGGCATCGTCTACACGGCGGGCACGGACGTGGTGGGGCACCTGCTCAAGTCCGGCGGCTTCGACCCGATGCTGGGTGCACGGCCCATGCGCCAGGTGGTGCAGCGGCTGGTGGAAGGCCCCCTGGCGGAGCGCATCCTCTCCGGCGAGTTCGGCGCGGGCGACCGCGTGCGAGTGGCCGTCCAGGCCGGTCAGCTCCAGTTCGCCCGGGACGCCGCCTGACGGTGGCGCGGCGAGGCCGGAGCACGCGGAGCAGCGCGGCGAAGGCGAAGCGCGTCCCCGTGGTCATCGTCGGCGCGGGGCGGCTCGGTGGTGCACTCGCGTTGGCGCTGCAGGCGAAGCGCTGGCCCGTGCGCGTGTACTCGCGCGACGACGCAGGCCATGAGCGCACGCGGGCCCTGGGCCTGAAGCCCGCGACCCCAGCGGACCTGAAGAAGGCGCGCGTCTGCGTGCTGTGCGTTCCGGACGCGGCGGTGCCGTCGGTGTCCGAAGCCCTGTCACGCGAACTGCCGCGCACGGTGGCGCTGGTGCACACCGCGGGCGCCCTGCCCCTCTCCGCGCTGGGCACGCAGCGGGGCCGCGTGGTGGGTTCGTTCCATCCACTCTGCGCCGTGTCCTCCGCGAGGGACTCGCTCGCGGGCCACACCGCCGCCATCAGCACACGCTCCCCTGCCCTGCGCGCCGTGCTCCAGCGCATGGCGGAGGACGTGGGCTTCGCGATGTTCGACGTGCCGGAGGCACACCGGGCCGCCTACCACGCGGGCGCGGTGCTGAGCGCCGGTGGACTGGTGGCCCTGGCGGACGCGGCCGTGGGCGCGCTGGGCGCTGCGGGCATCGAACCCGAGGCGGCCTTGAAGGCCCTGCTGCCGCTGATGCGCTCGGCGCTGCGAGGCATCGAAGCGCGCGGCCTCTCGGGTGGACTCACCGGCCCCATCGTCCGAGGAGACGCGGGCGTCGTCGCGGCGCACCTCGCGGCGCTGCCCTCGGACATCGCTCCGCTCTACGCACAGCTCTCGCGGCGGGCCCTGCGGCTGGCCTCGGAGCGGCTCCGTCCGGGGCCCCGTGCCGCTCTGGAAGCCCTGCTCGCGAAGAAGTGAGGCGTTTCCGGCTCCGCGCCAGCCCGCGGCGCTGGAAGCCCTGGTCGCGAAGACGTAACGGCGCGCGTCCCGGTTGCCCCGGACGCGCGCCCTTCCCACCAGACTAGGTGAGGATGATGCGCGGGCTCTGCAGCGCGCGGCGCACGATGGCCAGCGCCTGCTCGGAAGCGGCCTCGGCCTCCGTGAGGCGGCGCAGGCAGACGTCGCCGCCCACCGACACGGAGCGCTTCAGGTCCGCCAGCAGCGTCAGCGCCGCCTGCAGCATCTCCTTGCCCTGCGGGGACTCCGCGGCCGGCTTGCCCGCCGCCTGGGACACGTGCGCCGTGAAGCGCTGCACCGCGTCCATGGTCGCGTTCGGGTCGTACTTCTCCAGCATCGGCTTCAGCCGGTCCGGGTTGATGCGGATGAGGCGCAGCGCGCCGACCTTCTGGAAGGCCGGGTGCACCAGGCCGATCTCCGACATCTCGAACGCGCCCAGCAGGCCTTCGTCCGGCGCGCGGTGCGAGTGCGGCACCACGTCCACGAAGAGCGCCAGCGGATCCGCGCCCTGCTTGAACGCCTCCAGCTCGTCGTCATCCAGCGGCGGGAAGCTCGCGGGCGCGCCGATGAACAGCAGCGGCAGCACCACGTCGTGCCAGAACTCCTCGGGCGCGGAGCCCGTGCCGCCCACCGTCGCCACCAGGTGCGTCAGCAGCTCCGCGAGCCGCGGGGCGCGCTCGGCCTGCTCCGCCAGCGTCTTGCCCTGCTCCATGCGCTGCAGCGACGTGACGATCTGCCCCTCGAACTGCTGGCGGGCCTCCGGCGGCAGCGGCGGCTGGGTGCGGCCCAGCGCGTCACGCACGTCGCGCGCCAGCGCGTCCGTCTTCGCCTCCAGCGCCTGCTTCGCCTTGGCCGGATCCACCACGATGAACTGGAGGAAGCCCGGGTCGAACAGGCGCTGGTACTCCTGGGGCCCCAGCCGCTGGGGCTGACCGCCGCCCAGGGCCTGCGCCGGGTTGGTGCCGAACTTCACCTGCCCCAGCGAGCGACGGATGTCGGCGGCCAGGTCGTCCAGCCGCGTCAACTTGCCCTGCGCCAGCGCGTCCATCACCGCCCCGAACGGGGACAGCATGATGATGGCCTCGGGGAAGCCCAGCGATGCGCCCTCCGGCGAGTCCCGGTTGGGGAACCAGAACGCCTGGTGCTCGGAGATGAGGCGCAGCGCGAAGCCGCCCGCCAGGCCCAGCGCCGCGCCCTGGTGGTTCGGGTTGTTCGGGTCGAACCGGCCGCCCAGCAGCTGGATGACCGACGTCTCCACGTCCGCCCACGGAGCCTTCGTCAGGTCGACCGGCGCGCCGCTGGCCTTCTCCAACGCGGCGGAAAGCTGGAGCTGCGCATTGTGGACGTGCTGCGGAACAGGGAGCCCCTGGGGCTCGGCGGGTTCGGTCATGGGAAGGTTCCTGTGAGGAATGCGACGCGTTCCCTTATCGTGAAAAACGCGCTCCTGACTACGATTTGTGCTCGGTAGGATGCACCGCCATGTCAGCTTCTCGCGGGCCTGCCCGCCAGCCCGCCATCCTCGCTTGTCTCCTGCTGCTGACATCGGGGTGTGCTTTCGTCGCACCCCGTTTCCCGCAGAACGTCCAGGCGTCGTTCGCCCGGGACGACATGCACAAGCTGACCACGCGGTCGATGGAGCTGTACTACCCGGTCCATCTGCGCGGGACGGCGCTGCGGGTAGCCGCCCGGATGGAAGGCTGCGTGGAGCGGCTGCGCGGCGACGCGTGGAGCAAGGCCGAGCGCAAGCGGGTGCTCGTCTACCTGACGAGCGCGGACTTCAACAACGCGTACGTCCAGTCGGAGTTCGCCAGCACGCCGCAGCAGATGGTGCTGCCGCAGCACATGACGCTGGAGCAGTTCAACCTTCTGGGTCTGGGTGAGACGGACATCGGCGACGTGGCCTGTCACGAGTCCGTCCACTACGTGCAGATGCAGCAGGTGGGCGGGCTGTGGAACGTCCTGAACAAGGTCACGGGCGGCCTCTTCCAGCCCAACATCTTCACCGAGTCCTGGTTCCTGGAGGGCCTGGCGACCTACTACGAGGGCCGGCTGGGCAAGGACACGGGACGTCCCTACAGCCCGGTGTGGCGCGGCTGGTGGGAGGGCGCGGTGGTGGCCCAGAAGGGCGAGCTCAACGCGGGCTACCTGTCACCGGAGAACCGTGCGCTGGATCCGTTCGGCGGCAACTACCTGACCGGTATGAACTTCGTGGAGTACCTGGCGAAGACGTACGGCGAGAAGCGTCTGTGGAAGCTGGTGGACGAACAGGGCAGCTCGCTGTTCCCACCCCTCGCGGTGACGCTGCGGTTCAAGCGGGTTTACGGCAAGGACATCGGGTCGCTGTTCAGCGAGTACGAGCAGAGCCTCCAGAAGGACCTCCAGCTGCGCGAGCGCCCCGCCACGCAGCAGGTGCTCGTGCGGGATGCGGGCTACTTCTCGCGGCTCGTCGCGAACCCGGTCGACGGGAGCACGGCGCTGGTGAGCGTGGGCCGTGAAGCCATCACGCACCTCACCGTGTACGAGCGCGACGGCCGCGAGCGCTTCAGCCGCGCGCTGGTGCGGCTGTTGCCGGGGCGCCGCTGGGTGGTGGCCAGCTCGTCGCTGGTCAGCGGCATGACGTTCAGCCGGGACGGCCGGTGGCTGTACCTGGTCAGCGCGGACATCGACTCGGTGGGCAGCTACACGGGGAAGCTGTGGCGGGTGGACGCGCGCACGGGTGACGTGGTGCGGCTGTGGGACGACCTGGTGGGCATGGGCGGCGACCTGACGGCGGATGACCGGTCCTACGTGTTCGTGGAGGTGAACGGCGACGCGGCCAACCTCGTGCGGTTGGATCTGGAGAGCGGTCAGCGCGAGCGGCTGACGGACTTCAAGGCGCATACGGCGCTAGGCACGCCCGTGACCTCGCCGGACGGTGGACGGTACGTGTTCCCCATGTACGGCGTGGAGGGGTGGGACCTGGTGCTGCGCGAGCCGGACGGTTCGCTGCGCTGGCTCACGCGGGATGGGCTGTTCAACTACTCGCCCCGGTGGTTGGACGACGATCACCTCGTCTTCCTGCGCGAGCACGAAGGCCGGCTCCAGGCGCACGTGATGACGGTGTCCACCCGGCGCATTGCCCGAGTCACCGACGCGCCAATCCTGGTGATGGACGCGGCACCCGCGGGCGGGGACGCCGTGGTCTTCCTCAACCGCGACGGCATCAACTTCACCGTGGACCGCGCGCCCCTCACGAAAGCCCTGGCCGAGCTGAGCGCGACGCCCGAGCCGCCGGCCGAGAGCATCGCGACCGCACCGGCACCGGAGCCGGAGGCCACCGCCCAAGGCACGGAGGCACAGGAGGGCTTCGTCGCCTTCCCAGGCCAGCCCGCACCCCCGGCGGATGCCCCCACGCAGGCCTCTTCCGACGTCCCCCCGGCACCGGTGGCGCCGCCGCCCCTGCCCGTGGATCCCGCCCATGACGTGGACGCGCCCGTGACGCCTCCGGCCGTCGTCGGCCACGCGGTGGACGTGCTGACCGACGAGCCCTACTCGCCGCTCGAAGGCTTCTTCATCCCGAACTACCGGGTCCCCTACTTCTACACGGTCCCCAACGACGTCGACGAAAACGACCCGTACTTCGCGGGCGGCATCTCCATCGCGGGCCAGGATCGGCTGGGCTTCAACGCCTACGCGCTCACGCTGACGTACGACCTGAAGGAGAAGCAGCCCGGCGTGTCGTTCGCATACGGCAACGCGATGCTGTCTCCCTTCTACCTCCAGGTCTCCGCGTCACGCCTGCGCGAGAACGAACGCACGGATCTGCAGGCCACCGTGTTCGCGTCCCGGACGTTCTGGACGACCCCCGTGAGCTTCGGCGTGCTCGCGCTCGACCGCCGCTTCGACGCCACGGATCGCCGGCCGTCCATCACCACGCGCCTCATCGGACCGGAGGTCGCCGCGTCGTACTTCGCCGGCGAAGGCACGTCCTACGGCGGCACGCAGCGCGGACTGGGCCTGTCCGTGAGCGGCGGCATCTTCCCGAAGGCCTTCGCGCGCGACTCCACCGTGGGCGACGTGCGCCTGGGCGTGGACGGGTACCTGGGCGGCCTGCCCTTCATCGGCAAGGACAACCTCCTGCTCTCCGTCGCGGGCCGCGCCCTGCCCGGCGCGCCTGATGACCTGCTGGAGGTCGGCGGAATCCTTCCGGGCCAGGCCTTCTTCATCAACCGCGACAGCACCACCGACGGTGGCCTGCCGCTGCAACTCCAGCCGGGCCTCGCCTTCAGCGAGTACCTGCGCGGCTACGAGGACCACACCTTCCGCGCGCGCAACGTGCTGCTCGCCAACGCGCGCTACCGCTACCGGTTCATCATCGACTACGGCTGGGCGTCCACGCTGTGGGTGCTGCCGTCCCTCTTCGTCAGCCAGTTGGAGCTGGACGCGTTCGGTTCGCTCGCGCGCACGGACAACCGGACCAACCACGGGGCGGTGGGCGGCTCCGCCACGCTGCGGCTCACCATGGGACAGGCCTACGCGCTCTCGTTCTTCTACCAGTACGCCCACCGCTTCGATGACGGCTTCGGCGACCTGCACATCATCGGGATGACGTTCTAGCGAGGCCCGCGCAGGCCATACAGGCCTTCATCGCGCGCCACCTGGAGCACCGCGGAGGGCACCAACTCGGACGGCTCCAGGCCTCGCGTCAGCTGGTCGCGCACCTGCGTGGAGGACACCTCCGCCAGCGGCGGCCCCACCGTGTCCGGCGCCGGGTAGCCCGCGCGGTAGAGCACCGTCACGTGCGCCATGCGCTGGATGCGGTCGAAGTCCTTCCACTGCGGCAGGTCCCTCAGGATGTCGCTGCCGATGATCAACGAGAACCGCGTGTCCGGGTGGCGATCCACCAGGTACGCCAGCGTGTCCACCGTGCGTCCGCCACCGCCCAGCTCGCGCTCCACCAGACTCGTCTGGAGCCAGCCGGACGTCTCGCGGCAGAGCGCCTCGCACATGCGCACGCGAGCCTCGAAGGGTTCCAGCTGCTTGCCGAACGGATGGTGGAACGTGGGCATCAGCCAGACGGCATCCACGCCCTGCGTCGCGTGGACGTAGGTGGCCGCCATCAGGTGGCCCACGTGCGGCGGGTTGAACGAGCCTCCGAGCAGCGCGACCTTCACGGCGGGCCTCTTATTTGACGGTGAGCTTCGTCGAGCGCGAATCGACCTGCAGCACCCGGGGCGGCAGCACCAGGTGTCCATCCAACCGGAACGCGGAGAAGCTCAGGTTGCGCTCCGCCTTCTCCAACAGGCCGCACGTCTGCTCCGCGGCCCCCACCAGCCGGCCCGGCGTCACGAAGTAGCGCGGGCCAATCTGCACCACCGCCGGCTCGGACTCCTTGCCGTGGATGAACACCTGCGCGTTGAGCAGGTCGTCCCGCACCAGGTCGTTCTTGTCGTGCACCACGCAGCAGAGCGTGTCCCCCACCAGGTCCATGGCCTTGTTGGCCACGGCGAGATCCCGGTACGCCAGCGAGTCGCGCTCCGGCACGCGCACGAAGCGCTCCATCACCAGCCGCCGGTCGTCCTCGGACGCCAGGTCCGAGGGGGCCTCGCGGGACGCGGGCGTGCGCCCGAGGCCGTCCTGGGGCGCCACCAGCCACTGCGTCACGTCCGCCAGGAAGTCCGCGTCCGAGTACTCGCGCCCTCCCCGGCTCTTCTTGCGGCGCCACAGCACCCACTCATCCAGGTCCGTGTAGCGCGCGCCGGTGAAGAGGAAGCGCCGGGCCCCCTTCGCCCGCAGCAGCTCGTAGGCGGCGTCGAAGGCGTCCAGGTCGCCATGCGTATCGGAGAAGACACCAATCACGTGGAGGTCACCGCGAGGAAGCGTACAGCAGGGCGGGCTCGCGGCGCTTGCGGAAGGCCTCCGTCTGCGCCTCGAAGCCTTCGAGCATCCGGTCCAGGGGCCACCCCTCCTCGATGCCGCGACGCACCTGGTCGGTGCCGCACAGCAGGTCGAACGCGGGCACGTCCTCCACGAACTCGTACGCGTCCGCCCGCCAGGCAAACTGCCCCGGCCCGATGTCGTGCAGCGCCTGGGTGATGGCGATGCCCGTGCGCAGCGGCTGGAACACCTTGCGGTCCGTGACGTGGATGAAGGCCCCGCTGCACGACTGGCCCGTGTACTTGTCGAACGTGGGGGTGAAGCCCACCGGACGGAAGGCCACGCCCGGCAGCCGCTCCTTGTCCAGCCGCGCCATCAGCTGATCCGCGTCCACCCACGGCGCGCCGAACTGCTCGAAGGGCCGGCAGGTGCCGCGGCCTTCGGACACGTTGGTGCCCTCCAGCTGGCACATGCCCGGGTACACCAGCGCGGTGTCCGCGGTGGGCATGTTGGGCGACGGCGGTAGGAACGGCAGGCCCGTGTCGCTCCAGTGCATGTCGCGCGTCCAGCCCTCGCACGGCACCACCGTGAGCTCACAGCCGAAGCCCTCCTGCGCGTTGAACAGCCGCGCCAGCTCCCCCGCCGTCATGCCGTGGCGGTTGGGCAGCGCGTACAGCCCCACGAAGGAGCGGAACTTCTCCCCCACGAGGTTGCCCTCCAGCGTCACCCCATCCAGCGGGTTGGGCCGGTCCAGCACGTAGAACGGCACGCGGGCCTGGGCCGCGGCCTTCATCGCCAGGGCCATGGTGTAGACGTAGGTGTAGTAGCGGCTGCCCACGTCCTGGATGTCGAACACCAGCGCGTCCAACCCCTTCAGCCACTCCTTGCGGGGGGAGAGCGACTCGAAGGTGGAGCCGTAGAGGCTGTGCACCGGGACGCCCGTCTTGCGGTCGCGGGCCTCGTCCACGGCCACCATGTACTGGGCCTCGCCGCGGATGCCGTGCTCCGGCCCGAAGAGCGCCGCCAGCGTCACGCCGTCCGTGCCGGCCAGCAGATCCGCCAGGTGGCGGAAGCGCGAGTCCACGCTCGTGGGATTGACGATGGCGCCCACGCGCTTGCCCTTGAGCGCGGAGAACCCCTGCGCCGCCCACACATCCAGTCCCGTCTTCACCTTCGTCACGTTCAGTCGCCTCGTCCCGCGGATACGCGCGGGCGCAGGAAGGGTCAGTTCGCGGGGAGACGCTTGAGCGCGTCCGCCGCCGCCTGCTTCGAGTCACAGGTGCCCAGACCGAGGAACCCACCGGCCGTCCCTTCATTCGGGCCCCCGTCGTCGGCCAGGGATTCCAGCGCGCCGCGCGCGTCTTCCAGGCGCAGGCCGCCCACGGCCGCCGCCGCGCTGGAGCGCACGCCGCACTGCTCGTGCTTCAGCAGGGAGATGAGCCGGGACGACGCACGGCCGTTGGCGTCCTTGCGCACCGCCGCCGCGTAGTGGACCACCGCGGCGCTCATGTTGCCCTGCGCCTCCTCCAGCCGCCCGCTGAAGTAGGCGCGCTGGTCCGCCTCCTCCAACTTGATGAGCCGCTTGGCCTCGTTCACGCGCTGGATCTTCTCCGGGCCGGTGGTGCCCTCCACGTCACGGATGGCCCGCATCGTGGCGCCGCCTCCGCCGACGAGCAGCCCCCCGCCCAACAGCACCACCACCAGCCCCGCGCACATGCTCCAGCCGGCCACGGTGGACGACACCTTCGTCGTGATGGCGGGCGGCAGCTTCGCGTACACGCGCGCCCAGAGCGCATCCGTCGCGGTGCGCGCCTGCTTGCCCAGCACCGTGGCCCGCTGCCCCACCGCCGCCGCGCCCGCCGCAGCACGCTGGCCCACCGCCACCGCGCCCTGCCCCATCGCCGCCGCGCCCGCCGCCGCGCGCTGGCCCAGATCCAGATTCGACTCCACGCGCGCCAGGGCCAGGTTGCCGTAGGGAGGCAGCGAGGCCGCCTCTTCCGGCGAGGGCAGCACCGCGTCCGGCGTGGGCGCCAGCACCCGGTAGGGCGCGCGCGGCACGCGGAAGACGCGGATCTTCCCGGGGATGCCCTTCAGCTCGAACGCGCCCACCTCCTGCGACGGCACCTCCGCCTTGTTCATGGAGAGGTAGACGGCCTCCGTGAAGAAGACCTCGCCCGCGTCGGTGATGCCCTCCACGCGGGCGGCGATGTTCACCGGCTCGCCGAAGATGTCGTTGGTCTCCACCCGCACTTCGCCCACGTTCACCGCGACGCGCACGTGGATCTGCTCGTCCTCCAGCAGCTGCCGGTTGTGGTGCCAGAGCCGGTCCTGGATGGCGATGCCGCTCAGCACCGCCTGGGTGGGGGACTCGAAGGTGACGAGGAACGCGTCGCCAATGGACTTGATGATGCGTCCACCGAACGCCTTGAACAGCGGCGCGAGCAACCCGTCGTGCACCTGGAGCAGACGCTGGTTCTCCTCCAGCGTCTGCCGGCTGGTGCGTTCGGTGAAGCCCTTGATGTCGGTGAAGACGATGGCGAGGTTGGCGGTCTTCAAAGCGGGGGCAGTGTATGCAGCGCGTCGCGCGAAGCAATCGCCACGGACCGCGCTCCGCCGCTCGCTGTCAGCGCTTTGAAGGTTTGAGGGCCCGCATGTTGCGCTTCTCCGGCGCCGTCAGCTGCGCCCTCACCTTCGCTGCGAGCTGGGGCCTGTCCGTCCGCTCGTAGAAGGCCGCCAGGGTCCTCAGGACGCCCGGGTTGTCCGGCTGGGCGTCGCGCGCGGCCAGGAACTCCCGCTCCGCGTCCAGCGTGCGGCCCTGCTTCTCCAGCACCGCCGCCAGCTGCATGCGCACCTGCACCCACGCGGGCCGGGACTTGGACAGGGGGCGGTAGTGCAGCTCCGCCTTGAGCCAGTCCCCCACCTGCGCCCAGAGGCCCGCGAGCCGGAAGCGCGCGTCGTCATAGGAGGGACGCAAGGTCACCGCCTTCTCATAGGCGCGGATGGCGTCGAAGGTGGCGCTCTTCTCTTCCAGCAGCTGCCCCTGGAGGAAGTACACGCGGGGGTTGTCCGGGGCCTCGCGCAGGGCGGCGTCCAGATGGGTCCGGGCGCGCTCCAGCTCCGGGGCGCTGCCTCCCTTGAGGAGCAGCCGCGCGGCCTCCAGCCGGGGCAACTCCCAGCGGGGCTGGTGGGTAATCAGCCGCTCCAGGGCGACGAGGGCACCCGCGTCGTTGCCCGAGGTCTCCAGCGCCAGCGCATCCGCCAGCGGACTGGGGGCCGGAGCCGCTTGCGCCGTCAGGACCGGAGAGGCCGGTGCGTCGGACGCGCCCGCAAGCAGCGCCGCCACGAGAACCCACATCATGGTTGGCAGATAGCAGGTCCCGGTGGGCCACCTCAATACTTCCGCTTGACGGACACCCGGCCTCGCATGAAACCCATGACCGTGCAGATTTCCCAAAGGACGTTGGAAGACCTTGGTTTCCCGGAAGTGCTCCGCGCGCTGACGCAGCGCTGCCGCACCGAGCCAGGAAGGGAGCGGGTGCTGGCCCGTCCATTCCTGGACACCGAGACGGAGGTGACCGAAGCGCTGGCGCTCGTCGACGAGGCCCGCTTCCTCTCCCAGCAGCAGTTCTCCATGCCCCTGGGCGGCGTGACGGACCTGCGCACCGCGGTGGGCCACGCGGAGAAGGGCGGCGTGCTGGAGCCCCGGCAGCTCATCGACGCGGCCCAGCTGCTCTTCGCCTTCGCCCGCACCCGCGAGGCCCTGGACGAGCGCAAGGAGCGCGTCCCCCGCCTGGTGGAGATCTCCAAGCGCCTGCCCTTCCTGGAGGCCATGGCGCGCCGGTTGGATCAGTGTTTCGAACCGGACGGAACCATCTCCGACCGCGCGAGCCCCGAGCTGAAGGAGGCGCGCGACCGAGCACGCGGCCTGCACCGGCGGATCAAATCGCGCCTGGACGAGATGCTCCACGACCTGACGTTCACCACCAAGCTGCGCGAGAACTACTACACGCTGCGCAACGGGCGGTACGTGGTGCCGGTGGTGTCGAACTACCGCGCGGAGGTGGACGGCATCGTCCACAACGCCAGCCAGACGGGGCAGACGCTCTTCATGGAGCCCCAGGCGATGGTGGGCCTGGGCAACGACCTGGCCATCGCGCAGTCGGAGGTCGCGGAGGAGGAGCTCAAGGTCCTCCAGGAGCTGAGCCGGCTCGTGGGCCGCGAGTCCGCGCGCATGCTGGAGGGCCTGGAGGCGGTGGCGGAGCTGGACGAGGTGGAGGCCATCGCCATCCTGTCCGCGGACCTGGACGCCACGACGCCCACCTTCGTGGGTGTGAAGGAACTGCAGCTGCGCGCGCTGCGCCACCCGCGCCTGGTGCTCAAGGGCACGGAGGTGGTGTCCAACGACGTGACGCTCACCGAGAGCGCCCGGGCGCTGGTGGTGTCCGGCCCCAACGCGGGCGGCAAGACGGTGACGCTGACGGGCGTGGGGCTGTGCGCGCTGATGCTGCGCGCGGGCCTGCCCATCCCGGTGGGCGAAGGGTCGCGGATGCCGCTGTACCGCTCCGTGCACTCCACCGTGGGAGACACGCAGGACCTGTCGCAGGGCCTGTCCTCGTTCAGCGGCCACGTCACCCTGCTGCGGGACATCCTGGCGGCGGTGGGGACGGACTCGCTGGTGCTCATCGACGAGATCGCCTCGGACACGGATCCTCGCGAGGGCGCGGCCATCGCCATCGCGGTGCTGGAGGAGCTGTTGGGCAAGGGGGTGTACGTCCTGGTGACGACGCACCTGGAGGAGCTCAAGGCGCTGGCGCACATGGATCCGCGCTTCCTCAACGCGCGCGTGGGCTTCGACTCCAAGCGGATGGCGCCCACGTTCCGGTTGCAGATGGGCGCGTCCGGTCAGTCGTCCGCCATCGACGTGGCGGCGCGGGTGGGCCTGCCCGCCTCCGTGTGCGAGCGCGCGCGGGAGCTGTCGCTCAACGCGGGCGGTCCGCTCACCAAGGCGCTGGCGGCCGCGGAGGACGAGCGGCGCAAGCTCTCCGAGGAGTTGGAGAAGGCGCGCATCGCGGCGAAGGAGGCGGAGGCGCTCCGCGCGGACCTGGAGAAGCAGAAGGTCGCCTTCGAGCGTGAGCGCAAGGGTCGGATGATGCAGTTCAACGAGGACGTGCACTCGGCCAGCGAGCACGCCGCCCAGGAGGTCCGCGACCTGCTGGCGAAGCTGCGCTCGGAGCAGAATGAGAAGGCGCTCTCCGAGGCACGGCTGCAGTTGCAGCAGCGCGCGGATGAGGCGCAGAAGCGCGCGGCGGCGGCGAAGGCGGAGCTGTTCCAGGTGGAGGCCCCGGGGCCCGCGACCCTCAAGGTGGGCGCGTGGGTGCACCACTCCGGCCTGGGCCGGGACGTGGAGATCCTGGAGCTGACGGAAGGCCAGGCGGTGGTGTCCGCGGGCGGCGCGCTGAAGATGCGCGTGGCCACGACGGAGCTGTCCGGTTCACGGGGCAAGAAGCCGCAGCAGGCGAAGTTCCCGGAGCAGCGGAAGGGCGAAGCGGCCCTGAAGCGAGCGGCCTCCGCGGCGCCATCGCAGGTGGAGGCCACGAACTTCCGCTGCGACGTGCGCGGAATGCGCGCGGACGACGCGCTGGCGGAGCTGGAGACATTCCTGGACCAGGGCCTGCGCAAGGGTGAGGACGCCGCGCTCATCATCCACGGCCACGGCACGGGAGCCCTCAAGCAGGCCATCCGGGACCACCTGGCCGCCTCGCCGTACATCCGCATGTTCCGCCCCGGCGAGAGCCACGAGGGCGGCGACGGCGTCACGGTGGTGTCCCTGCGCGGCTGAGGTCCCCTGTTGACGGGGAGCCGGGGTCTTACCGGCCCCGCTCCCCGGCGCAGGGAAGTGTTGGCTACAGTGCGGCGCCATGTATCGGCTCTGCCTGTTGGGATGTGTGGTGTTCCTGGCCGCCTGTGGGGAGAAGGCTCCCGACGAAGGCGCCATCCGAGTGTCCGTGAAGTACGGCACCTTCAAGCCCGCGTGCGTGCGCGTGGAGGCCAAGGACGCCAAAGGGAACCAGGAAGCCACGGACATCCTCTCCAGCCAGTTCAAGAACGCGGAGAAGAACGAAGTCCTGGTCGCGGTGCGCCGCAAGGCGGACTGGGACACGGCGCTGGACATCACCGTGTCGTCGTACGCAGCAACCGACGGCAACCGGTGCGCGGGTGAAGCGGTGGAACGCTTCACGAAGACTGCGCTCACGGTCGTTCCCAAGGAGTACACGCGCTACGATGTCACGTTGGTGGCAGTGGATGGGGACGGCGACGGCTCCCCCTCCCCCGTCGGCCTTGAATGGGCGGGCGTCTCCGACTGCGACGACACGCGGAACGACGTCTATCCGGGCGCCGAGGAGAAATGCGACACGGCCATCGACTTCGACTGTGATGGCAAGAAGGCGTGCGCGGATACGAAGTGCGCGCAGAAGACGTGCACGGACGGCGACCTTTGCAACACGGACAAGCGGTGCGTCGGCGTGGGGGCGTCGGCGCAGTGCGGAGGTGGCACGCCAAAGTGCACGCAGGGCGCGGGCCAATGCCAGGCGACGGTGACGTGCGAGGCTTCCACGGGTGCGTGCATCGAAGGGAACGTGGTCGTCGGCACGGCCTGCGACACTGGGAACCCATGCATGCTCAATGGCCGCTGCACCGCAGGCAAGCAGTGCGTGGGTACATCGAAGGCGTGCACCACCCCAACGAATGCCCAGTGCCAGGAATCCACGGGCACCTGCAATCCGACCAACGGCAGCTGTGAGTACTCCCCCAAGCCGGTCACCGCATCCTGCGTGGACGGCGACGTCTGCCACGCCCCGGGCTTCTGCGACGGCACTGGCACGTGCAATGGCACGCCCACGCCCTGCCCATCCAGGGAGTGCAATACGGTCGCGGGTTGCACGGCGAACAACTCCTGCATCTACGCGGGGGACCCGGCGCAGTTCGACCTGCCCTGCAGCGATGATGAGTCCGGAACGCCGCGCGTATGCGGCGCGACCGGCCAGTGCGTCGCGTTCCCATACACGCCCAGCAACTTCAATCCGAACGTCATTTCTGGCGGTGACATCGGTGAACTGAGGACCACCGGGCCGGTGGTGTTCGACACGGAGACCCAGACCTGGACACCCCAGGCGAACGGAGGCCCGGACACCACCGCCTTCAAGGTCCGCTCTCTGCCCCAGACTGGCGGTGCCCCCGAAATCCTTCTCATCCCGGTGCGGACCCTGGCCCTGGGCGGCGAACTGCGCATCGTGGGCACCCGTCCGGTCATCCTCGCCGTGTATGGGGATGCGACGCTGAACCACGACATCCTGGCCAGCGGTCGCATCGTGAATGGCGCGCCGGTTCCCGGGGCCGGCGGCAATCAGGCGTGCGCCGCGTCGCAGGGCAAGCAGGGGCAATTCAGCGGGGGCCAGGGTGGAGGCGGAGGTGGCGCGGGCGGAGCAACGGCCGGAGCCATTGGCGGCAAGGGGGTCAACGCCAACGCTACGCAGGGCGACGCAGGTTCCCAGCAGGGCTCGACCTCCACGCCTCTTCTCGGTGGGTGCGCGGGAGGCGCGGGCGGAGGCACGGGCAACGCGGCCGGTGGGCCTGGCGGCGCTGGCGGTGGCGCCTTCCAGCTCTCGGTCGCCAGGACACTGACCGTCGAAAAGGTCCTCTCCGTGAGCGGCGGTGGTGGCCTGGGAGGCAAGGCGAGCACTTCGAATGG
>NZ_RAWQ01000177.1:0-23896 GCF_003668965.1 Corallococcus sp. AB030 | reverse complement strand
ACCCTCCTCCACCGCCAAGGCCCCGGCCCTCCACGCCGAGAACTGAGGTCGCCTCATGCAACGCATCCTGTTCATCCTGACGGCTGCACTGTGCGTCCTCACTGCCTGCGGTCCTGAATCGGAGAAACCGCCGGAGCTCGGCACCACCCAGGCCCCCATCGAGGCGTTGCTACCCGCGACTGGCACGCCTGGGCTCAGCGTGTCGGACACCTCCATCGACTTCGGCGAACAGCCTTCCTGTTCGCCGCAGCAGGACTCCATCAAGCTGTTCAACACCGGCAGCACGGCGCTCACGATCTACCGGGTGAGCGTCACCGGGGCCTTCACCTTCAACGGCCTGTACGACACGGCGGCCAACCGCTGTGAAACCAACTGCTCCGTCCCGATCACGCCCGTGAGCAGCACGGAAGCCATGACCGTGCGGTTCGGATTCTCGCCGCTCCAGCCCGGTACCTTCCGCGGCACGCTGACGCTGCACACGGATGATCCAGCCGCCCCGACGATTGTCGTGGAGCTTGAAGGAAAGGCCTCGGGCCCACTGATCGTCCTCGGACAAACGTCCGTGGCGTTCGGAGCCCATGAATTGGGGTCTTCGACATCGAGAAGCGTCACGGTGATGAACCTGGGCACTGCGAACTTCACGATGGAGCCTTCCACCACCGCCCCCTTCAGTGTGTCCAACACCTCGGTGACCATCCCGCCCGCGAGCTCGAGGACGCTCGAGGTGAGCTTCAACCCCCTGACCGTTGACCACCTGGGCCCCCGCTCGAGCGCGCTCTTCCTGACGACCGCGTCCGCCGTGTGCCCCACTCCGCCATACGCCTTGCTCACGGGTGAGGGGCTGTCCCCCCCGAAGCTCGGCTTGAGCCGCACCGCGGTGGCCTTCGCGCAGACGCCGGTGAACACCGCCAGTGACATCCAGGAGGTCCTCGTTCGGAACGACGGCGACGGCCTGCTCACGGTGAGCCAGTTGAAGCTGCCCGCCAACTCACCGTTCAGCGTCGACACCGTGGGTCCCTTCAGTCTCGCGAAGGGAGATACCCAACGTCTGAAGTTGACGTTCCGCCCCACGGTGGCGGGAACCTGGAACCACACCCTCAACTTCACCATCAACGGCACCGACGTGCCCGCCCTCACGCTGGCTGGCGCCACCCCGACGGCCATTCCCCCGAAGCTCGGCTTGAGCCGCACGTCGCTGACCTTCGAGCAGACGCCGGTGAACACCGACAGCGCCATCCAGGAGGTCACGGTCCGGAACGACGGCGGGGGTCTGCTCACCGTGACCCAGTTGAAGCTGCCCGCCAACTCACCGTTCCGCGTCGACACCTCCGGGGCCTTCAGCCTCGCGCCCGGGGATACCCAGCGTCTGAAATTGACGTTCCGCCCAACAGTGACGGGCAGCTGGAACGAGACCCTCGCCTTCACCATCGACGGCACTGACGTGCCAGGCGTCTCCCTGTCTGGCGCCACGCCCGCGGTCATCCCGCCCAAGCTCGTGCTGAGCCTCACCGCGTTGGTCTTCCCGCAGACGCCCCTGGACACCGACAGTGCCTCCCAGGAGGTCACGGTCCGGAACGAAGGCGGCAGTGTGCTCACCGTGACCCAACTGGCGTTGGCCCAGAACTCCTTCTTCCGGGTCGATACCGCGGCCCCCTTCAGCATCGCCTCCGGAGGAACCCAACGCCTGAAGGTGACGTTCCGACCGCGTCCGACCGGGACTCCCTCCGACACCCTGGTCTTCAAGAGCAATGTCGCGGATCAATCCGTAACGCTCTCAGGCACGACTCCGTCCAGCCCGAAGCTCGTCTTGAGCCGCACCACGCTGGCCTTCGAGCAGACGCCTTTCGACACCGACAGCGCGCCCCAGGAGGTCACGGTCAAGAACGGCGGAGACAGCCTGCTCACGGTGACCGCACTAACGCTGCCACAGGACTCCCCCTTCCGGGTGAATCCCTCGGGCCCCTTCAACCTCGCGCCCGGAGACACCCAGCGCCTCCAGCTGACGTTCCGCCCGACGCAGACGAGCGCCACGACCGGCAAGCTCACGTTCACCAGCAACGACCCCGCCGCCCCCGAACTCTCTCTGTCCGGAACCAAGACGCCGGGCAATGTCTGCCTGGGCATCGTCCCCCTTTCGTTCGAGTTCGCCGAACAGGAGGCAGGAGACGTGGGGAGTGAGCAGAAGAAGGTGACGGTGACCAACACGGGGACGGTCGCGCTGACGGTGACGCCTTCGGTAACGATGGGCAGCAGCGCCTATTCCGTGAGCCCCACCGCGCCGTTCACCCTGGCACCGGGCTCCGCGGGACGTGAACTCTTCGTCACCTTCAACCCCGGCGCCAATGAGAGCGGCGCCGTGGATGGCGTGCTCACGTTCGGCACGTCGCCCACCACGACCTGCGTGTCCAACGTGCCCCTCCATGGCACCGCGCGCAAGACGTCGCTGGGAGTCAGCACGAGCACACTGACCTTCCCTGCTTACACCGTCGGCGAGCAGCCCGAGCCCCAGCAGGTCATCCTCTCGAACAACACCAACTGGCCCATCAAGGTGTTCCCCGTGTCAGCTGGGCTCCTGGCCCCCTTCACGATCTCCGGCATTCCGGCGGAAGGCCTGACCGTCGCGAGGAACGGCGGGACCGCCCCGGTGACGGTGACCTTCGCCGCGACCACTTCGGGCGCCTATTCCAAGACGCTCCAACTTCAATCAGACGCCTCGCAGCCCGTGCCCCCCGTGGCTCTCACCGGCCAGGCGTTCGCTGCGGAGCTGACCCTGGTCACCAATCCGCTGGTGATGCCCAACGTGGCCCCCGGAGGCGAGTCCACGAAGGAAGCGACCGTGCGCAACAGCGGCAACCAGGCGCTGTTCCTGTCGAAGGTCACCACGGAGAACAACAACACCTTGTTCCAGGTCGTCGACTTCCCGGCCCAGACCCTGCAACCGGGCGGGGAAACCAAGGTGAAGGTGCTCTTCCGTCCCATGACCAGCACGGGCGACCTGGAGGCGCGGCTGCTTTTCTTCACCACGAACAACCAGCAACTGCCACCCGTGCTCGTTGTAAAGGGCAACTCCAATGGCCCCAACGCCATCTTCACCGTGCCCGACATCAACTTCGGTCACAAGCAGGACCGGAGCACCCACGTCAACCTCAGCCTCAACGTGAGCAACAGCAGCAGCGCGTCCGAGCCGCTGAAGGTCACCGATGTCCACATCGAGCCGTCCGGCACGGCGTTCTCGGTGGATAACGTCACCAGCTCCGAGCCCGTGCTCGAGAAGGGTGCGAAACGGCCCCAGCCCTTCCGGGTGACGTTCACTCCCAACATCGAGGACCAGGAGTACGAAGCCAGCCTGGAGATCACCTACCGGGGGACTCTCAGCAATATCGAGACGAAGCGCAGCTTCAAGCTGAAGGGGATTGGCGCGGAGGCCAAATTCTCCACGTCGTTGGCCACCGTGGATTTCCCCGCCACGCAGCCAGGAGGCTCGCTCATGCTGCCCGTGGACATCATCAACACGGGAGAGGTGGAGGTGGACCTGGAGGAGGTGGCCACCAGCGTTGGAACCTTCAACATCGACCTGATTGGCGGGTCCAACTCCGCCATCCCGGTGGGTGGCAGGCGCAAGATCGAAATCACGTTCGTTCCCCAGCGCCCGGGCAACTACTTTGGCGACCTCGAACTCGCTACGAAGACGCCGGCCACGGCCAAGCTGAAAGTCAAGCTGTCCGGCGTCGCCGCGGTCGCGCAGCTGCAGATGAACAAGAATCAACTTGTCTTCAATGACATCCCCCGGCTGAGCTCCAGCACCCAGACCGTCACCTTGTCGAACATCGGCTCCGCCCCCCTCACCATCACCAATGCGACGGGAAGCGGTCCCTTCACAGCCAGACTGCAGAACAACCAGCAGTTCCCCGTGACCGTTGAGCGAAATTTTCCCGTTCAGCTCGATGTCACATTCCGTCCCGAGTCCGCGCAGGACGTGACGGGCACCGTGCACGTGCTGAGCAATTCGAACGAAAGCACGGACCAGATCATCACGGTCTCTGGCCGGGGCACCATCCCCGTGTTGGCCCTGCCCGCTGGCGCACCCGAATTCGCGCCTCAAGCCATCACGGTCGAAGGGGATCCCCAGCCGGTGGTGGTGAAGAACGAAGGCAAGGCCCCGCTGGTGATCTACTCCGTGTCCGTTCCGGATCAATTCTGCCTGCGCGTGGACACGCAGAAGACCGCGGTTTGCCCCTCCACCCTGAGTCCCGTCGTGCCCGCCTTCACGGTGGAGCCCGGCGCCGCGCATGCCTTCTACGTCACCGCGAAGCCCACCCAGCTCCTCAAGATCGAGCGCAACCTGGTCATCTCCAGCAACGCGGATCCGTCGTCCACCGTCGTGAAGCTGATCGTGGATGGAGTGGGTGGCGTGAGTCTGTCGCCCTCTACCCTCGACTTCGGGCGCGTGAACTTCGGCTCGTCCCTGGAAAAGACGGTGACGGTGAACAACACCGGTATCACCGACGCGAACATTTCCGTGACGATCCCCGCGGGGAACTCGGAGTTCTCCGTGCAGGAGACGCTGCCCAAGGTGCCCGCGAATGGCAGTGCCACGGTGAAACTCCGTTTCACTCCGCAGGGGTCGACGGGCGGACTCCGGACGGCCAAGGCCACGGTGCGGGTGGAGGCGTCCTCCCAGCTTCCGCTGGAGCTCACCCTTCAGGGAACGGCCACGCTGGCAAGGCTCGCGGTGGCGCGCCGTGACGGCCAGGCCTTCGACGGTTCTCTGGACTTTGGAGGAACCCGGGTGAACGCGACCTCGGAAGGCATTGGACTGAGGCTGACGCATGTTGCGCCAGCTGGGTCCCCGGACGCCGGGAGCGGCACGGAAGCCAACACGCTCACCGTGAAGGAGATCTCGCTGGAGGCGGAGGATGCGAGAGTGTTCATCCTGCAGAAACCAACGCTGCCCCTGGCGCTGACCCCGGGAGGCAGCCTGGATGTGTCGATCCAGTTCCGTCCTGACGCCCAGCGGCGCTTCAACGCGGACCTGCGCATCACCTCCGAAGACAGCCAGGCGAGCACCATGCTCGTGAAGCTGGGGGGCCAGGGCCGGACGAGCCAGCTCAGCCTGTCCACTCCCACGCTCGAGTTTGGCGCCCGGGTGGCCGAGTCTTCCGCCTCGGCGATCCGCTTCGTGAAGCTCACCAACGAGTCCCTCCAGCCGCTGGTGGTGCGGGGGCTGGAGATCATCGCCGCTTCGGAGAACTCCGAGCCCTCGCACTTCAGCCTGGATTCGGCGCCCACGCTCCCCTTCACGCTGGCAGCCCAGGAATCGAAGGACGTCTTCGTCAAGTACGTCCCCCGTCCGGACGTCACGTCCAAGGCCAACCTCCTGGTGGTGACGAACGACCTGGAGTCGCCGGAGGCGCAGGTGTCGCTGTCGGGCCGGGGGCTCTCCACGGTGTTCCGGGCGCTCAATCGCACGGTGGACTTCGGCACCGTGCGCCAGGCGGAGCTGGCGACGACGAAGGTGGTGCTCACCAATGACACCACCCAGGAGTTGGTGGTGATGCCTCCCAAGGTGGAGGGACCCCAGGCCACGAACTTCGTGGTGGTGTCTCCCGTCCTGGGCGCGGAGGGCCGCGCGCTACCGCAGGGTGACTCGCTGACGCTGGATCTGAAGTACGACACGTCAGTGATTGGCGCGTCGAAGGCGACGCTGGTGCTGGGCACGAAGGACCAGGAGCGCGCGGCGCTGGTGGCCCTGTCGGGCATCTCGGTGGCCAGCTTCCTGACCATCGAGCCCATGGAGCTGGACCTGGGCTGGGTGGACATTGGCGCAACCAGCACACCGCGCACGGTGACGCTCACCAACCAGTCCGCGTCGCCGGCGAGGTTGAGCGTGGTGTCGAACAGCAATCCGGCGTTCGAGATCGACGCGAGCGCCCTGGACGCGGAGCTGGCGCCGGGAGCGCAGACGACGGTGGGCGTCACCTTCCGCGGCGAGGTGGGAGGCCCCGCGGAGGGAACGCTGAAGCTGCGCCTGCGAGGAGAGACGACGACGGAGGCCTCGCTCACGCTGAAGGCACAGGCCAGGACACTGGGAGGCACGGGCGGTGGATGCGCCTGTGGAACCAGCGGAGATGGGGGCGCGGCGCTGGCCCTGTTGCTCCTGCTGGGCCTGGGGCTGGCGCGCCAGGGACGGCGGGCTCAGTCCCAGAAGGAGCGGGTGTCATGACTCAGCATGTCGTCAAGGCCGGAGAGTCGCTGTACAGCATCGCCGCGTCCTACCGGATCGCGGACTGGCGCGTCGTCTACAAAGACCCACGAAACGCCGCGCTCCGGAAGACACGGCCCGATCCTGACCACATCAAACCGGGTGACAAGGTCTACATCCCAGAGTCCAACGTGTTGGCGGTGGCGTCCGGCTCGGGAGCGGCAAAGACACACGCGTCGCCCTCCAATGCGCTTCGCATTGATCTGAACGCGCTGCGTCTCCAGACCCAGCACATCCGCCAGGACAACACCCGGGTTGCTACACGGCCCATCGTCATGCCCAAGGCTCCACCCGAGCCATGGGCCGAGGACTTCACACCCGACCACGAGTTCTACGAGTACCTGGCCCATGATTTCGCCTATTTGAACAATCAGGGCGGTGGCACACAGGTTGGCGACAGGTTCCTGTATCGCGCTGAAACGCCGGAGCTCTGGGCAATGCCCGAGCTGAAGTTCCCGGCGACCTATGCCGTCTCAACCAAACGCCCCTACTCCAAGAAGCCGGGCACACAGCCCCTGTACTACACCATCGTCCAGATGGAGGGCAGCGACCCCCATAACAAGACCCATGGCGTGTTCGCCTACTGGCTGCAGCCATCCCGTGGAAACCATCCCATCATCGCGGTCCGCGGCACCGAGTTCGAGAAGGCACCTGATGCCGTCGCGGACATGGACCCCGCGGGGGTTGGCGCCACGGCCTTCAAGCAGACCCGCTCGCTCTTCCAGACACTGCTGACGCGCATTGGCAGGAAGGACGTCGTTGTCGTCGGACACAGCCTGGGCGGCGCCATGGCGCAGCGGGTGGCGGTCGACTTCGGGGACTCGGTTCTCCAGGTGGTGACCTTCAACTCACCCGGCGTCGACAGGAAAACGGCGAATCGCCTCAAGGCGCCCAAGGGTCCGCTGGCGACTCACTATCTCACCCAGGGAGATGTCGTCTCACTCGCGGGCGAGACGTTGCTTGCAGGCAACGCCACCATCCTGGAGGGGGCCGCCACGGCGGAGCTGCGGAGGCTCCTCAAGAATGGCTCTCTGCGCAAGGTGGATGATCTCCTCACCGACGTGCTGACCCTCGTCTTCAGGATCGCCGTCAAGAGGGACCTGTTCCCAACGGTGCTCAAGACCTCCAACATCCTGGAGCTGTTCGCCGCAGCGACAATCGCCTGGGCCGGAGGGGACGCCAAGGCCGCCCAAAGCGTGGGAGGGGCGCTTGGGGCGCTCCACAGCCAGCGCTTGCTGGGCCCCAATGGGACCACCAAACGCACCCGGCTCACGGTGGGCCCCCAGACCAACGACAACATCCAAAGCCCCATCGTGGAGGAGATGCGGAAGAAGCGGCTGGGGGTGCTCAACATCCCGGGCCTCTACCAGTCGGTGATGAAGCAGATCGGCGCGCTCATGAAGACACCGGCCACGTCTCTCATGAAGGAGCTTCTGTCTTACGACTCTCCCCTGCCCAAACTCGCTCGCACGCTCCTTCCTCCGCTTGTGACGCTGAAGGTCGCACTCGATGAAGTGGGGGGAATGCAAGGCCTTGCCATCAAGTCGCTGCATCTTCCTCCTCCGAAATTCGACGCGAAGATGCTTCAACCGGACCGGCTGACCATGGACCGTGACAACACCTACGTGGCGACGAGGCTCCCCCTCATCAACCAGGGGAGTCTGGGAAGAAGCTCGGCACAGCGCTCTTCACCAGGAGGTAGATGATGGACTTCACGGAGCTCAAGATCTCCAGGGGCAGTGGCAAATTCCATGTGAATCAATTCCGGATCCACTTCAGCGTCCCCGGGCTCCAGGGAGATCCGCAGAAGCAGCTTCCGGTGCTCGTGTCAGAGTTCACCAAGGACTTTCCCAAGTTCTTCAATGGGCTCGGCAAGAACATGCAGGAGAACCAGGCGAGCGTGGCCTGGTCGACCCGCCAGTTCGAGCGCACCCGGACGCTTCGCTTCCTGCTCGACGTCAAGCTCGCGGCGCTGGGCATCAACCTGCCTGACTTCCACAGCGATTGGGTCCACGTCCTCTGGCAGGATCCCAACAAGGGGTTCGCCGCGCAGACGCTCAAGCGCAACTTCTCGGAGGGCATGGAGAAGCCCCTGTCGATCCTGCCGCTTTCGGCGCTCTCCGTCTTGATTCAATACAATGCGTACCACTTCCTCGCGGGCCGCCGGTCCTGGGTCTTCGGCCTCTTGCAGCCAGGGATGCCCGGATGGAACGCAGGAAGTCTCCAGGTCGGCAAGGTCGAAGGCGGCAAGTTCACGCCCTACAGCGGCGGCCCTACCCCTGTCTTCTACCTGGAGTCCGCGGCGGTCGAACGCTCCTCGCTGCTCCTGTTCAAGCTCATGGAGGTGGATCCCGGGATCTTCGTCGACATCCGCGAGACCATCATCTCCCTGTGGAGCAACCTGCTCGCGAACTACGTCCACTCCAAGGGCTTCCGTCTGAACGTAGGCCACCCCAAGACCTATGGCACGGATGACGGTGCCGCTCTTTGGGCAACCCAGCCTGAGTGGCGGAGTGTCTATCGCCGGAAGGCGGAGTTCGGAACGCCGCGGGAGCTCAACGCGAAGAAGTGGGTCCAGTACCTGCTGGACCTCCATCCCGCGTTGAAGAGCCAGCCGCTGACGGAAACCGCGTTCAAGGGAATGGGCGGCCGTTCCGGCGGGGGTGGCGCCAGCGGGGGATGGTGAGATCCGCACTTCAATGACGCTCCTCTGCCTGTAATCCCAAGGGTTTATGCTAGACTCCCAAGGGAAAGGAGCAACCGACTTGACACCTCTATCCGCATTCTCTCTTCGCGGAGAGATGACTGCTTCCGAACGAGCCCGGGCAGTCCTGCTCCACGACGGACGCGAGACGGGCCTGGCCTTTCAGGCCGCGCAAATTGAAGCCCAATTTGGAGCTCCGCCGGATCTCTCCCTGCTCTTCCTCACTGACAACTCTCCCTACGAAGAGCAGCTGCAGATCGTATTGCTGGATTCGCGTTTTCAAATCCTGGATGGGCTCACGCTCGGCCAAGACTATACGCCGGGGGTCCTGACCCACCTGGAGCTCCAATCAGACCTTCAACTCCGTTTTGAGTTTTTTGGGAACACCCAACTGCTCTTGAGCATCCACCCTGACGGGGCGTTCCATCCCATCAGGTCCTTGCCGTCTTTTGCCAGGCCTCTCAAGGGACGCTTTTTCTCCCGGCAATACATGAGCCTACAAGAGGCCTGATTTCAGAAAAGCAGCGTGACCATGCCTAACAAAAATCCACTCGTCGAGGATGGCATCCAACAGCTTGAAGTTCAGGCGCTCAACTTCGGCTACAGATTCATCCTCGATAGCAAGGTACGGGCATGGTACATGCAGACCACGCAGGAGTATGCGCAACAACTGCGTCAGGCCTACACAAACGGTTCGATGACGGCCAGGGCTGCCGCCGAAGCCGCCCATCAGATGCGCAATGAGATCATGGAAATGGCTCGAGCGCGCTCCTCGGACTTGGGCCGGGCGAAAGCACAAGCGCTCAAGGGCAAGGGAATCGCTTTCGAGAAACTCCTGGAGAAGTATTCCCAACAAAGATTCAAACAAGCCTTCAGCAAGCTGGGCAAGACCCAGCAGAACACCGTCCTTCTAGAGATCGTGGAGAGCGCCGGACGGGCCAACCCCAAAGTCAGCGCCGGCGTGCGCCGTGTGGGAGCGGCAGGCCGGGCATTGTGGGTGCTATCCATTGGAGTCGCCATCTATAACGTCGCAACAGCACAGAACAAAGTCGATGCGGCTGGCCGTGAGGCGACAAGCCTTGGAGGAGGTTTCGCCGGTGGAGCCGCATCGGGTGCGTTAGCAGGAATCTGGTTTGGGCCCATCGGGGTGGCCGTTGGCATCGCCATTGGTGGCACTGTGGGCGCACTGGTCGCGGACGAACTGTACGTTGAGTTGGTTCCCACGGGTGGCGATCGAGTGGCGCCAATGATCGATCAGTACACGCGCCCCTTCTATACCGACGAAGTAGGTCTCGCCAAAGCGCTCTATGAACGTGGCGGCATTGATACAAATTTCGTGAAATCAGTCTTCTCGGTGCTCGCCGACCGCTACTCAAGTGACTCTGACGATGTTGCTTATGAGTATGTACGGATTGTCAGAGCCCGGGGAGGGTCCCAGCTTGTAGCACTGAGACTGGATAAGGACCTACGCGAAATGCTCATCCAACTCATGGATGAAGGCTGGACCAGCGAAGGTGAAACCACCGCCATCCGCTATCTGCGGTCCTTGAACTGACAGGGTCTCCGCAGTGGAATGAACGCGGGCAACCGGGTAGACACGCACGATGGCGACTGTGTCCAAACGTTCCTCGGGCAGTGCCTGCCGCAGCGCGTGGCTGGGAGTCCTCCTTTGGGCGGTTTCCTGCAAGCAGCCAGCGCCATAGACGAAGCCGGTGGAGACTCCTCCAATGGTGCCCCAGCAGGACTCCACCCTGGGCATCTTTCCGTGAGGTTGGACGTCGTGAAGAATGCCTTCATCATTCTCTCGGGTGGACCATCGGTCTACGATCCCAAGGTTCCTGATGTGCATGACAAGAGCTGGGACGTAACCGTCCGGCCAACGACGTGCCGTGAGGGATTGCAGGGGCGGCGGCGCGCGGCGGACGCTGCTGGGCATGTCGAAGCAGGTGGAGAAGCCGGAGTGGGAGCGCGTCGCGGAAGCATTTGAAGCGAGCGGGCTGGCGCAACGGGAATTCGCGCAGCAGCGAGGCGTGAGGCTGAGCACGTTGCAGTCCTGGGTGTACCGGCGTCGGCGGGCCGCGACGGCGTGCGGTGAGCCGGTGCGACTGTTGCCGGTGCAGGTGGCGACGGCCCCCGTGGCGTCCGAGTCCGTGCTGGAGGTGGTGGCGGCAAGCGGAGCGCGGGTGCGTTTCTCCGTCGGGACGGACGTGGCCTACGTGGCCCGGCTCGTCGCCGCGCTGGGGAAGTGAGGCCGCGATGTTTACCCTTCCCGCGTCGGTGCGCGTGGTGCTAGCCACGGAGCCAGTGGACATGCGCAATTATGCCGAGCGCGGCGTTATGCGGAGCTGAGCGCCGCGCAGGACGTCGGCCCGAGGAGCAGACCTGCGCGGCGGCTCCGCATAATCATGCCCCATTCCGCGAGGGCTTGAGCGAGGCGAGCAGCTTGTCCGGTGCGCGGAACCGCCCACGTCGAAGAGCTGGCGGCAGCACCGCGTCGATGGCCTCGAGCTTCGCAGTCGGGTCGGCGCGCACGTAGATCTCCGTCGTCTGCACGGAGGCGTGCCCGAGCCAGAGGGCGACCTTTCGGATATCGCGCGTGGCCTCAAGCGTGTGCATCGCGCAACTGTGGCGGAGAACGTGCGGGGACACGCGCTTCTTCGTGAGCGACGGCGTCGTCGTCGTGGCGGCGCTCACGTGCTTGGCCAGGATGTGTTCGAAGCCATCTCGGCTGAGCGGCCCACCCCGGGCGTTCAGGAACAGCTCCGGGCACGCGGCGCTCCCGCGCAGCGCGAGCCACGCGCGAAGCGCCTTCGTCGTGATCTTCCAGAGCGGCAACACCCGCTCTCGACGGCCCTTGCCGCGCACGTGGATGACGGGCTGCGGTTGAAGGGTGACGTCGTCGAGTCGCAGTCCGACCAACTCGGAAACACGAAGTCCGGCGGCGAAGGCGAGGAGCAGCATCGCGCGGTCACGCACGCCATCGCGCGTACGTGGGTCGGGCGCATCGAGCACCGCCTGCATCTCATCGCGGGTGAGATAGCCGACCAGCTTTTCATCGGTCTTCTTCGAGGGAATGGAGAGCAAGCCGTGGGCTTGCTGAACGCACGACGGCACGCGGAACTCGATGAAGCGGGCGAACGACTTGATGGCGGCGAGGCGCGCGTTGCGCGTGCGCGCGCCGTTGCCCCGCGTTGTCTCGAGATCTTCGAGGAAGGCCAGTACGAGAGGCACGTCGAACTGCTCGAGCGTCAGCGAAGACGGCCGGGTCCGAAGCCGCTTCGACGCGAAGGAGAGCAGGAGCTGGAAGGCGTAGGCGTAGGCATCGCAGGTGTGCGGGCTCGCGTGACGCTCTCGAGGCAGACGCTCGCGCAGGAACGCCGTCAGGTGTGGTGCGAGCGGTGTCATCGAGCACCTCGCCGCGCCAAGGATTCGCTCTGTGCCGCGACGTCGGCCAACAGTCGTGGCGTCGCCTGCAAGTACCAGTAGGTATCGAAGAGATGGGCGTGCCCGAGATACGTGCTGAGTGCCAGCATGTGACGGGCGACGGCCTCGCCGTTGGTCGCGCACTGCTCGAGCGAGCGGACCGCGAAGGTGTGGCGCATGTCGTGGATGCGCGGTCCTCGCTTGCCAGGACCAGGGTGGATGCCGATGCTGCGAACCAGTGTGAGGAAGGTCGAGATGACGGTCGGGTACCGCAACCCGGTGCCGCGCTCGGAGAGAAACACGGCGTCGTCGGTGCCAGAGAACCTGGTGCGAACCGCGAGGTACGAATCGAGGGCGCGACGAGTCGTCGGATGTAAGGGCACGAGTCGGCTCTTGCGGAACTTCGTCTGCCGAATGACGAGCCCCGCCGTCGTGACGTCGCCGAGTCGCAGCCCGATAGCCTCCGAGATGCGCAGCCCGGTGGCGGCGATGAGGCCGAGCATCGTGACGTACATCTTCGGGCGTAGAGAACTTCGGGGGCCGAGTGCGCCCGCGGCCTTGAGCAGCACGCGAATGTCCTTGGGCGTGTAGATGTACGGCGTGCGTCGCGGCGCCTGCTTGCCGAAGACGCCAGCCGGCGGAACCTCGTGACGCGGGTCCTCGGCGTGCATCAACCGCGCGAAGCGACGGACCACCTCGAGCCGGCCGTGGCGGGTGCCTGCCGACGGTCCTCTGCCAGCCCACTCGAGTGCAGTGATTGCGCGCACGACGTCTTCGCCCTTGGCCTCGGCGAAGCGGGCGTAGTCGCGCAGGAGGATGCTCTGCTTGCGAAAGAGGTAGCCCGTCGCGTGGTGTAGCGCGATGTGGCGCTCGACGATGCTGCTCAGCACGCAGCACCTCCGGGCCACGGCTGGGCCACCTGCTGAAGCATCGCGACGTCGACCTTCGCGTAGTACGCCGTCGTTTCGGGCGAGCGATGGCGCAGGACGGTCGCGATGGTGTCGAGCGAGCTGCCGGCGCGGAGCATCGCCGTCGCGGCAGAGTGTCGAAGGAGGTGCGCACCGCGGCTTGGCGGATTCTGAATCTCCGCCCGCTCCAGCGCGACGCGTACGATGTCGGAAACCGTGGCCGAGGTGGCGAAGGGGCGCGTCGGCGCGTAGACCGTGAGGAACAGGCGATCGCTGCTCGCCCTCGGTCGTCCGCGCTCAAGGTATGCGAGGACAGCGTCACCCACGTCTTGGGGCAGCGGCAGCCGAACCTCTCGCCGCCCCTTCCCGTGCACGCGAAGCGTACCGCCTCGCCAATCGATGTCGGTCACCGTCATCCCGACGATGTCGCCTGCGCGTAGGCCCAGCCGCGCGAGCAGAAGCAGGATGGCGTGGTCGCGCAGACCGTGGCCTGTCGTCAGGTCACAGCTCTGCACGACTCGCTCGACGTCGGGCGCCTCGAGATAGCGAGGCAGCGAAGAGAGCCGCCACTGGGGTACGGTCGGCACGCAATGCTGGATTCCTGAGTGCACACGGCCCTCGGCGACGAGGAACCTGAGAAACGCGCGAATGGACGTCACGGCGGAACGCGTCTCGTCGCGACCGACGTCGCCGAGCTGGTCGCTGACGAAGGCTCGGATGGCGGCCACGGTGTACGGGCCCGGGTCGTCACCGAGCGCGCCGAGGAACGGCTGCAGCGTGCGCTGGTAGCGCGCCGTGGTGCTGGGCGCGACTCCTCGATGGCGCACCATCCAGTCCGCGAACCGCTCCGAGATCGGCGCGTACTTCGGCGTGGTCGGCGTCGGCTTCGCTGCCGCGATCACCTCGGACGCGCGCAGGTGGGCCAACAGCAAGCGCACTCCTGCAAGGGCATCGCTGAAGATGCCCTTGTTACCCTTGATGCACTTGCAGCGCGGGAGATGCCGGCCGAAGCGCATCAGGGTGTCGTCGCCCCACGACTTGATGTCGATGCCGCTGCGATCGGCCCATCGTCCGACGTGGTCGGCAGCGCGGAGGTAGCCGCGAATCGTGAAGGGCGAGTAGCCCGCC
The DNA here is from genome assembly GCF_003668965.1 of Corallococcus sp. AB030. Classification (NCBI taxonomy): domain Bacteria; kingdom Pseudomonadati; phylum Myxococcota; class Myxococcia; order Myxococcales; family Myxococcaceae; genus Corallococcus; species Corallococcus sp. AB030. The sequence goes on along the minus strand of NZ_RAWQ01000177.1, from coordinate 9,471 downwards.
TCGGAGAGTGCCGTCGAGAAGCCGTCGATGTACGGCCCGACGCAGGTGGCGCGCATCTGTGCGAGCCGCCACGGTGCTTCGAAGTAGTCGCTAATCATGAGGTCTCCTTTGCGCCCGCCGACGTAGCGGGCGGCAAAGGAGGCTCACGATTATGCGGAGCTGGCCAAGCCCCTCATGGCCTCGACACGCGAGGAAGAATCGACCGTGGTCTGCGCGGAGAGTCGCTCAGCTCCGCATAACGCCGGACTCGGCATAATTGCGCATGTCCACCGGCTCCACGGCCAGCACCACGCGCACCGAAGCCGGAAGCGCGAACACCCTCTCACCGTCCCAGCGCGGCGACGAGCCGGGCCACGTACGCCACGTCGGTGCCCACCGCGAATCGCACCCGCGCTCCGCTCGCGGCGACCACCTCCATCCCCGACTCCATCGCCGCGGGCGTCGTCGCCACCTGCACCGGCAAGAGTCTCACGGCTTCCGCTCGCGACGGCGCGGCCCGTCGTGCCCGGTACACCCACGACTGCAACGTGCTCAGCCGCACGCCCCGCGCCAACGCGAACTCCCGCTGCGTCTGCCCGCTGGCCTCGAAGGCTTCCGCGATGCGCGCCCACTCCGGCTTCTCCACCTGCTTCGCCATGCCCGGAAGCGTCCGCCGCGAACCGCTCCCCCGGCAATCCCTCACGGCACATCGTTGGCCGGACGGTTACGATGCACCGACATGAACTCACCGACCAGGAATGGAAGCGCATCCGCCCGCTTCTGCCTCCGCGGCGGGGCCGGCACTCGCTCAAAGGCGAGCGTCTGTTTGTCAGCGCCGTGTACTGGCTCGCCCGCACCGGCAGCCCCTGGCGAGACCTGCCCGGTCGATATGGCAAGTGGAAGTCCGTGTACAACCGCTTCAACAACTGGTCGAAGCGCGGCGTGTGGGAGCGGCTCTTCAAGGAAGTGCAGCTCGAGTCGAATCCTCCCGTGCCGGGGGACGAAGCGTCCATCCTCGATGGCACCACCATCCGGGCGCATCTGGACGCCGCGGGAGGAAAAGGGGGGTCCAACACAACGCTCTGGGACGCTCTCGAGGAGGTTTTTCGACCAAGGTCCATGCCCTCGTCGACAGCCGAGGACGGCCACGCCATATCGAACTGACGCCCGGCCAGCGGCACGAGATGACCAAGGCCGACGACCTGATAATGCACGCGGTGGGCGCGGCCTGCATCGCCGACAGCGGGTACGATGCGGACTGGTTCCGCGCCCTGCTCAAGTTCTTCGGCATGAAGGCCGTCATCGCCTCCAAGCCGGAGCGCCCCAGAGCCCTTTCGAAGGACCGCAAGCTCTACGCCCTTCGTTATCTGGTCGAGCGGTTCTTCCATGGCCTCAAGCGCTTCCGCCGCCTCGCGACTCGATATGAGAAGACAGCCCGCAACTACCTTGCCCTCATCCACCTCGCCTGCACTCGGATGTGGCTCAATTAGGGACACCCCCTAGCTGGACCACCTCAAGTCCGGCGCCAAGGACCGCGGATGGAAGTACGCGGGCATCTCGACGTCCCAGGGGTTCTGGGACTACATCAACAAGCTCAAGGGCACCAAGGTGGGCCGGGTCTGGTTCTACGGTCGGAGCTGTTCACCCCCTTGGTGCACACGCCTGCCCAGGCCACCTACCCAGGAGGGGGCGACGAGGCCGAATCTGTCGCGCCGCTCCCCAACGGTTTCCGTTATGATGTCCCGTGGTCGGTAGGCCGCTCGTAGCTCCTCATCGCTGGCAGGTGACTGTCCATGCTCCGTCTCCCAATCGCTGGCTCCAACTTCTGGCCGCTCCTGGCGACGGAAATCGCACGGAGCAGTGGAGTGGCTCATTGCAACGACGGTGATCTCCAGTACGTGGCTGTGGGGGCGTCGTCCCAACTGCACATCGTTCGCAGGACGTTCGAGGAGTTCTTTTCCGAGACTGTCCAGAGAGAAAGCTTGACATACAAACTCAAGGTTGTTGTCAACGGAAGCCTCTGGGGGTTGACGGACTCCGGGTATACCGACGTCATCCTGGGTCATGACCCGGTACCGTCGGACGAAACCACCATCGAAGGTCACATTGTCCAGAAGGGCAGGCTGCGGGCTGGCAGAGCCGAGCCGAACTTGTGCTACATCGCCTTTGATCCTTCGAAAGCAGAGCGTTGTCATAAGGTTGCTGCAAAGGAGACAGCTGAAATCATTCTCCAGCGCTACAAGCTGAAGAGCTGGGATGAAATCCTGAGCAACCCGATTAATTTCAGCTTCAAAGCCAAACGCACCAACAAGAAGACCAAGAAATTCGACCCTGCCCTGATTCAGCCGGGAGACGAGTTCAAGGTACAGACACCGACAGAGGCCTACTCCTTCGGCCGGGGCAATCCTCCGACGGGTGGAAACATCACCGCGATGGGAGGTCTGACTCCCATGATCATCGGGGGACTCAAGTACGGCATCGGGAACAAATATGCCCCGGGAGTTCCCGCCGGGGCGCCAGCGACGGGTGAGCCCGCCGGGAGATACAAACCCTATCTTACCCAGCGGAGTGACGCTCGTTACACCGGACAGGCAGCGAAGACAGGAGCGAGGGGAGGCAAGGCGGCGGTCGCGCTGTGTAGCTCTGCGAAGACGCTTCTCGTCCTGGTTGTACCCCACAACTCCAAGACGGGACTTTCCGCTGACGGCCTGCGGGACAAACTCGCGGCCGTCGGCGTTGAGGACGCTCTCATGATGGATGGAAGTGACTCCGCCATGTTGATGGTGAACAGGGCGTGGCAGGTACGCCAGGATGGCGACAAGGATGAGGGCACGACCGTGGGCTTGGCGTTCAAGTGAGCCAAGCCCGACCAATGCGACTTCGCATGAGGAACAAGATGAAGACAGCACTGCGTTGGGGGCTTCCCATCCTCGTATTGCTCCTCGGAGCTACGATGCTCTACGTTTCGCGGGTTGACATGTTCGTGGCGCGTGGGTCCGACTCCATGGTCAGTATCTTTCGGCCTCCAATCTGGGCTCAACTCTTCGCCGTCTTGCTCCTTTCATTTGCGACGTTCACCGTGCTGAGACCCAAAGTCAGCGGCAGATGGAACGGAGCATCCCGAGTGGTGGTCTTATTCTTTGCGCTGCTCGCAAATGTATTCAGTCTGCACGCAGTCTCATTGGATGCTCGAGACGGGAGTGTGAACGACGTTTGGGGGATTTGGACGGTCCGGAGCCTGTTCACCTCCAATGAGGGATTTCCTCGCGAAGCCTTCTCCGTGCGACCGTTCGTGCTCTCTGTTCACGGAGACAATGGGAAGCGCCTGAGCGTCTTCCTTGGTGTCCCCCCCTGGAACATCAATGGAGAGTCAATCCTCGCGGATCCCAGCCTTTTGCCCGCCGAGAACTCGGACTACCACGGCCCCTGACACGCCAGAGGGGATGTCGAAGAACTCAAGTGAAAGGGCACCAAGGTAAGCAGGGGCTGGTTCTACGGTCATGCCACGAGTGACCTGTGGCTCTCGCTGAATCATGGTGCCAGCGACCACGTGGCCGTCTCGCCCGACTCCGCTGCGATCCTGACCTGCAATGACATCAAGAAGAGTTCTTCGGATATCCAGTCTACCGGTGGAATGGTCACGCTCGGTGCCGGAGCCCTGTCGTATCAATACGCCAAGGCGTCGGCCCCGCGGCTGCTCCACTCGAAGACCGGAGAACAGGTGGATTGATGAGGTCGCGCGGGTACCTGGCAGCCCTGGCACTGGTCGGCATTGGGATTGTGGGCCTCTACTCCTACCTCACACCCTCCCCTTCCATGCCCGCCCCGCCCAATGAGCCAGAGGTGGTGCCAGAGTACTTCGCGGAGCGGACCTCGGACTGCGACGTGGACCTGTTGAATCTTTCAAAGTCGGACGCAGGTCCTTTCAAGCGGGTCCTGCCCGTGGGTCCGAACCAGCCTCACGAGCGGCTCCGTCGCAACGTCTGGGAGCAGGGCCGGTACCAGGTCCGCGGACGCTTCACAGGCAAGGTCCGTGAGTTTCAGGAGTGCGCCAGCTTCCCTGAGTTCGAAGTGCTCGACTTCAAGCCGTGGGGCCCCGTGCAACGGTGCGCCTCCCCCGGCGCCCTCGATGCGGACATGCTGTCCTATACCGACGACCTTCCCGAGGACCGCTACGCCGCCGAGGATTTCCTGGGCGGGCCCTGGCCTCCGTTGATTGACGATAGGTCTTGCAGACCCGCTGCCGCTTGCGCGTTGGACAAGCGCCGCGCCGACTCCCGCGGGTCTATCGAGGAGGTCATCGACGGGGAGGAGCTTCCCTCGCTGGACGGCAGATTCTGCCATCCCGTGAACTGCGAGCCTGGAGAGAAGCGGGTCGATGGCTGCTCAGGTGTCATCTGGTGCTGCCGGCTCCTTCCCGTGGATGAGCCGCCAGGTCAGTAGGCCCCGGCTCACCGGGTACTGCGCCGCAAGGCATCCACGAAGCTCGCTTCCGAAGCCAGGCGCGTGCGGGTTTCCCAGTCCAGATGCCCCAGTTCGTCCGGAGGTGCGGACGCCCGCGAAGCCAGCACGGTGAATCCCTGTGCCTGGATCTCCACGACGTCCTCGGCCGTGGTCCTCAGCACCAGCTCTCCGGTCGCTCCTACGGGCAGCACCGTGGAGAACGAATAGGACAGGAGTCCCGCGCTCGTGGTTCCCATGGGGAACTCAACGACGATCCAGCATCCCGTTGGAACCCGTGCCTGCTGGAAGGGCCAGGTCACCGCTCCCAGGCCGTTGAAGCACAGCCAGACCCTTCGGAGCTCCGTGTCGGGTGCCTCGCTGAGGGGCGAGTCCAAATCGAGCACCAGTCCCCAGGGGAGCACGTCCCACCGGAGCGCGACCACCCTCGAATCCTGCGCGACTCCGAACCGCCCGGCCCCCCGCAGCTCCACGACCGCCTCCTCATCCATGGCTTTGCCGCTCCTTCTCTTCAAGCCGCCGCGGACACCTGCCCATAGTAGTGCGCCGTGAGCTCGCCCTCGGTGGCGAAGCGTGGATAGCGGCCCTCGGCCAGCGTGGGCGCGTCCGGCAGGGCATTGGCGCTGGAGTGCTCCAGCAGCGCGGCCAGGAAGCGCGCGTAGGCCTCTCGCGGCGCGAGGCCGGGATAGCGCTCCGGCAGCCCGAGCCCGGCCGCCGGGATGCGCAGCACGGTCGGCCCTCGCGACAGGTCCCCCCAGGACACCACCAGGTCGGTGAGCACCGTCTGCCGCAGGGCCGCCCCTTCGGGCCCGGCGATGGGCAGCATTCTCACGGCCACCGCCATGACCTCCGTGACGGCCAGCGACCGGCGCTGCCCTCCCTGGGCCTCCACCATCAGGGCCTTGTCGGAGAGCCCCAGGATGCGACAGGGGATGATTCGCGGGGGCAGCGTGGAGCCCCCGGACGACTCTGGCGCCAGGGCCGCGACAGCTTGAGTCCCTACTTGCCAGACTGCGGCGCCAGTCCGTTGAGGACCCGGGTGATGGCCTGAAGGTCCTTTTCCTGCTCGGCTTTGATTCTTCGCGGGAGCGCCCACGCGGCCACCAGTGTCGCAACGACAAACAGCGCAGCCAGCGGGGCCTTCCCCAGCACAGCCACCATGCCGAAGAAGAGCGCCAATGCAGCAAGGCCGCACAGCGCTGCCCATTTCATTTCGGCGACACTCTTCACGACAATCCGGCTGCCTTTGTCCATCGGCGAGATCACGACCGCGAGATGCGTGCTGCCCCATGGCAGGACACGCTGCTGGTCGGACCTTCGCAGAAGCACCTTGTCGCCTTGGTGGACGGCTCGGAAAGGGCGCCAGTGAGGCCCACCGCCCAAGCCGGTGGACATCAGCCAGAAGTCGGACGACGAGCGGACGGCGAACTGATCAATCAGACGACGCACGTCCTCGGGACTGCGCTGACTCACACAGTCAATCTGGGTCACGGCCTCATCCCCCGCTCCGCGATACGACTTCGTCCCCTGAAGGCGTCAAGCGCCTCCAGGGGACGATGAAGCCGGGTTCCTACCGGCGCGCCGGGGGCACGCCGTTCTCGCCGTACAGGTAGCTCTGCAGCGGCTTCACCGCGAGGTCCGAGCGCTTCAGCGACTCCAGCGCTCCCACCGCCATGCGCGCCGCCTGCACCGTCGTGTAGTACGGCACCGAGTGCATCAGCGCCTCACGCCGGATGGAGAAGCTGTCGGAGATCTCCTGCTTGCCGAAGGTGGTGTTGATGACCAGGACGATCTCCCCGTCGACGATCTTGTCGACGATGTTCGGCCGGCCCTCCTTCACCTTCTGCACCCGCTGCGACTCGATGCCCTTCGTCAGCAGGTAGTCGTGCGTGCCCGCCGTCGCCGTCAGGGTGAAGCCCATCGACCGCAGGCGCCGCGCCAGGTCCACCACCGCTGGCTTGTCCTCGTCCTTCACGGAGATGAACACGCGGCCGCTCTTGGGCAGCTTCACGCCCGCCGCCAGCTGGCTCTTCGCGAACGCGGACGCGTAGTCCTCCGCCAGGCCCATGACCTCGCCCGTGGACTTCATCTCCGGGCCCAGGATCACGTCCACCCCGGCGAAGCGCGCGAACGGGAAGACGCTCTCCTTCACCGCCACGTGCCGGAACTCCGGCTCCTCCGTGCGGTCCAGCTCCTTCAGCGTCTTGCCCACCATGCAGAGCGCCGCGATCTTCGCCATCGGGACGCCCGTCGCCTTGGAGATGAACGGCACCGTGCGGCTCGCGCGCGGGTTCACTTCCAGGATGTAGATGTTCTTCCCCTGGATGGCGAACTGCACGTTCATCAGGCCCACCACACCCAGCTCACGCGCCATGGAGATGGCCTGGTCCTTCATCCGCTCCACCAGGTCCGGCGACAGCGAGTGCGGAGGCAGCGTCGCCGCCGCGTCACCCGAGTGCACGCCCGCCTCCTGGATGTGCTCCAGCACGCCGCCAATCAGCACCTGCCCCGTGCGGTCCGCCACCAGGTCCAGGTCCACTTCGATGGCGTCCTTCAGGAAGCGATCAATCAGCACCGGGTGCTCCGGCGACGCGCTCACCGCCTCGCGCATGTAGCGCTCCAGGCTGGACGCGTCGTAGACCGTCTCCATCGCCCGGCCGCCCAGCACGTATGACGGACGCACCATCACCGGGTAGCCAATCCGCTCGGCCACCTTGAAGGCCTCCGCGTGGCTGCGCGCGACGCCGTTCTCCGGCTGCTTCAGGCCCAGCTTCTCAATCAGCTTGGAGAACTTCTCGCGGTCCTCCGCCCGGTCGATGGCGTCCGGCGACGTGCCCAGGATCGGCAGCCCCGCCTGCTCCAGCGGCACGCTCAGGCGCAGCGGCGTCTGCCCGCCGAACTGCACGATGGCGCCCACCGGCTTCTCGCGCTGGGACACCTCCAGCACGTCTTCAATTGTCAGCGGCTCGAAGTAGAGGCGGTCGGACGTGTCGTAGTCCGTGGACACCGTCTCCGGGTTGCAGTTGACCATCACCGTCTCGTACCCGGCCTCGCGCAGCGCGAAGGCCGCGTGCACGCACGCGTAGTCGAACTCGATGCCCTGGCCGATGCGGATGGGACCGCTGCCCAGGATGAGGACCTTCTGCCGGTCCGTGGGGGGCGCCTCGTCCTCCTCCTCGTAGGTGGAGTACAGGTAGGGCGTGTACGCCTCGAACTCCGCGGCGCAGGTGTCCACCCGCTTGAACACCGGACGGATGCCGCGCGAGTGACGGTGCGCCCGCACCTCCGCCTCCGGGTAGCCCATCAGGTTGCCCAGGTACTTGTCGGAGAAGCCGTGCGCCTTGGCCTGACGCAAGACGTCGTCCGCCAGGTGATCCAGGCGGCCAATGTCCGCCAGCGACTGCGCCTCGTGCACCAGCGCCTCGATGTGCCGCAGGAACCACGGGTCGATGGCGGAGAGCTGGTGCACCTGCTCCACCGTCATGCCCTCGCGGAAGGCCTGCGCCACGAACCACGGGCGCTCCGGACGGGGCACGCGCAGGCCCTCGTGCAGCACCTTCTCCCGCTCTTCCTTCTCCGTGGGCAGCTCCGGCGACTCCAGACCCACGCGCCCCAACTCCATGGAGCGCAGCGCCTTCATGTACGCCTCGGGGAAGGTGCGGCCAATGGCCATCACCTCGCCCACCGAGCGCATGCTCGTGGTCAGCGTGCGGTCCGCCTTGGGGAACTTCTCGAAGTTGAAGCGCGGCACCTTCACCACCACGTAGTCCAGCGTCGGCTCGAAGGAGGCCGGCGTGTCGCGGGTGATGTCGTTGCGCAGCTCGTCCAGCGTGTAGCCCAGCGCCAGCTTCGCGGCGATCTTCGCGATGGGGTAGCCCGTCGCCTTGGACGCCAGCGCGCTGGAGCGCGACACGCGCGGGTTCATTTCAATGACGACCATGCGGCCGTCGCGCGGGTGGATGCCGAACTGGATGTTGGAGCCACCCGTGTCGACGCCAATCTCGCGGATGATGGCCAGCGACGCCTGCCGCATGCGCTGGTACTCGCGGTCCGTCAGCGTCTGCGCCGGCGCCACGGTGATGGAGTCACCGGTGTGCACGCCCATCGGATCCAGGTTCTCGATGGAGCAGATGATGATGACGTTGTCCGCGGAGTCGCGGACCACCTCCAGCTCGTACTCCTTCCAGCCGAGCACGCTCTCCTCCACGAGGATGGTGGAGTTGGGGCTCGCCTTGAGGCCCGAGCGGCAGATGGCCTCGAACTCCTCGCGGTTGTACGCGATGCCGCCGCCCGTGCCGCCCAGCGTGAAGGACGGACGGATGATGGCCGGGAAGCCAATCTCCTCCACCAGCGCCATGGCGTCCGTGAGCGTCGTCGCGTAGCCGCTCTTGGGCAGCGCCACGCCAATCTTCTGCATGGCCGCCTTGAAGAGCTGGCGGTCCTCGGCCTTGTTGATGGCCTCCAGGGACGCGCCAATGAGCCGCACCCCGTACTTCTCCAGGATGCCCTTCTCCGCGAGCGCCTTGGCCAGGTTCAGCGCCGTCTGCCCGCCCATGGTGGGCAGCAGCGAGTCCGGGCGCTCGGCGGCGAGAATCTTCTCCGCCGCCTCCACGGTGATGGGTTCAATGTAGGTGCGGTGCGCGAACTCTGGGTCCGTCATCACCGTGGCGGGGTTGCTGTTGAGCAGCACCACCTCCACGCCCTCGTCCCGAAGCGCCTTGATCGCCTGGGTGCCTGAGTAGTCGAACTCGACGGCCTGCCCGATGACAATCGGGCCCGAGCCAATCACGAGAACCTTCCGGATATCGGTACGCTTGGGCATCGGGCGCCCCCCATACCAACGTCCGCCGCCACATGCACGCGGTGCGTTGTGGCATGCGAAGAGACCGTCCGATGCCTGCTTGCTCGGGAGACCCCGGCCCGGCGTCCTCTGCTACGCTGCCGCGCTTCCCTCCGGAGGTTTCATGCGTCGCTGGCCCCTGGCCCTGCTCGTCCTTCTCTCCGCGCCCGCCCTCGCCCAGGACACCGCTC